>JBEGOG010000272.1:0-5396 GCA_041182125.1 Pseudomonadota bacterium | reverse complement strand
ATCATCGCGGTTCGGCGACCCATCGGACGGTCTGTTCGGTGCGGTGCCTCACGATGACGTGTCTTCAGGTCTCGCCACTTCGACGCCCCCTTCCAGTTTCACCATGTCTGACTTTGACCTCGCGCCCACCCTCGGCCATGGCTTGCGCGCGGCTCGCGAATTCCAGGGTCTGACGGCGGTTCAGGTCGCGGAGATGACACGGGTACGCCGGGTCTATCTGGTCTCGATCGAAGGGATGAGGTTCGACGAACTTCCCTCACGTCCGTTCGCCTTAGGTTATGTTCGGGCCTATGCGCAGGCTCTGGGTCTTGATGAGTCCCAAGTGATTGAGCGGTTCCGCCGCGAAGTTCCGGATGAAACGGGCCCGCTTCGCCCGCCATCGGGATTACAGCCCCAGTCAGACCCCCGGGTTCGTTGGATCGCCATTGTCTCTTTGGTCGTCTTTTGCGCTGTTCTGATTTGGAATGTCGCTCAGCGGGCTTTGAAAGAGCCTCCGCTGCCGGCCCCGACCGTGCCAGATCTGGCCATGGCGGCGTCAGGGCTACCGGTGAGCGATCAACAGCTTTTGGGACAATCGACGGTCAGTCTTGGCGAGCCATTGCCTGCGCCCATCGAATCCACCCTGCCAACGGCCTATGTGACCCCGGGACTGGCGGAGGCCACCGCTGCTGGCGGTTCGGTGGATGGTGCCCAAGCCAATGCGAAGGCTCTGGCGGCCGCGCAGAAGGCAGGGGGCGTGACGCCCTTGGCCCCAGAGGCTGCGGTTCCGGTCCGTGCAGCCTTCAACCCTCACGGTACAGTCTATGGCGCAGCGCCTCAGCAGTCGGTGGTGACGATCCAGGCCCGCAAGAGCTCGTCGATCATCATCAAGGGTGCCGACGGTTCGGTCTATTTCGCGCGCCAGTTGGCCGCAGGAGAAGCCTACCGGGCCCCGATGGTGGCAGGTCTAACCTTGGATGTGTCTGACCCGGTCGCCTTCGATGTCTATGTGAACGGCGAGTTCACTGGCAAACTCCCAGCTGCCGTGACGCCCCTGTCGCGGCTCGGCAATGTCGCTGCGGCCTCTTTGGGTAATTGACGCCCGGTTGCCGACG
Source organism: Pseudomonadota bacterium (assembly GCA_041182125.1). Classification (GTDB taxonomy): domain Bacteria; phylum Pseudomonadota; class Alphaproteobacteria; order Caulobacterales; family Caulobacteraceae; genus CAISGS01. The sequence continues at coordinate 4,302 of JBEGOG010000272.1, read as the reverse complement.
ATAGGCTTGGGTTTTGCCGTCAGACGGCTTAGTTATAGCCCATCATGAGTGCACACGATCACAGCGATAAGGGCCCGGATGCTGCTGGGCTGGCCCACGTCCGTCCTTGGCGGATGATTCAACGCCGTCCGACGCGCAAGATCCGCGTGGGCTCGGTTGAGGTCGGAGGCGATGCGCCGATCTCCGTGCAGTCCATGACCAACACCCTGACGTCCGACGCGGGCGCGACCATCGATCAGATCCGTCAGTTGGAAGAGGCCGGTGCCGACATTGTCCGCGTCTCCTGTCCTGACATTGAGTCCACGGCGGCATTTAAGACCATCGTCAAGGCTGCCAAGGTGCCCTTGGTCGCCGATATCCATTTCCACTATAAGCGCGGTATCGAGGCGGCGCAGGCGGGCGCGGCCTGTCTCAGGATCAATCCAGGCAATATCGGCTCGGCGGACCGGGTGCGGGATGTCGTCCAAGCGGCCAAGGACCATGGCTGTTCCATCCGTATTGGCGTCAATGCCGGGTCGCTGGAGCGCGAGCTTCTCGAACGCTATGGCGAACCTTGCCCTGAAGCCATGGTCGAAAGCGCCCTCAACCACGCCCGCATCCTTCAGGACCACGACTTCCACGAGTTCAAGATCAGCGTCAAAGCCTCTGACGCCTTCTTGACTGTCGCGGCCTATCAGATGTTGTCCGAGGCCATCGACTGCCCGCTGCATCTGGGTGTGACCGAGGCAGGGGCCCTGCGCACCGGCACGGTCAAGTCTTCCATCGGGCTAGGCTCACTGCTCTGGGCGGGCATTGGCGACACGATCCGGGTGTCGCTGGCCGCTGATCCGGTCGAGGAGGTCAAGGTTGGCTTTGATATCCTCAAGTCGCTGGGTCTTCGCCATCGCGGTGTCAATATCATTGCCTGCCCCTCCTGCGCGCGGCAGGGTTTCAACGTGATTAAGACGGTTGAGACCCTTGAAGAGCGCCTCGCCCACATCGCCACGCCCATGAGCCTGTCGATCATTGGCTGCGTCGTGAACGGTCCTGGCGAGGCGCTCTATACCGACATCGGCTTTACCGGCGGCGGTAAGGGTGCGGGCATGGTCTATAGGGCCGGAAAGCCCGACCACAAGATGGACAATGACCATATGATCGATCACATCGTCGAACTGGTCGAGGCCCGCGCGGCGGTCGCGCCGATTAGGCTAAAGCAATCCCCCCGCCGTCTGGCGGTGCAGTTGGAGACCGTGCGTGCATCTTCCTCAGGCCAAGCTAGAGGCTGTTCTGGACCGTTATCGTGAGATCGAAGCCCGGATGGGCGCGGCCGCGGATGGGGCCGAGATCGTGCGCCTGTCGAAGGAACATGCCGAACTGCGTCCTGTGGCCGAGGCGGTGGAAACGCTCGCCCGGGCCCGCGCCGAAGCGCCTGATCTGGAAGAGATGATCGGCAGCGGTGATCCCGAGATGGCCAGCATGGCTAGGGACGAGCTTCAGGTCCTCAACGAACGTCTGCCTGTCCTTGAGCGCGAAGTGGCCCTGCTGCTGGCCCCCAAGGACAAGGACGAGAACGCCTCGGCCATCCTCGAAGTGCGGGCCGGAACCGGCGGCGATGAGGCGGCCCTGTTCGCCGGTGACCTGTTTCGCATGTATCAGCGCTATGCCCAGCTTCAGGGTTGGCGGGTTGAGGTGGAGTCCATCTCCGAAGGCGATGCAGGCGGCTATAAAGAAATCATTGCCTCGATCAATGGCGACGGCGTCTTTGGCCGCCTGAAGTTTGAGAGCGGCGTGCACCGGGTTCAGCGGGTGCCAGAGACCGAGGCGGGCGGGCGTATCCACACCTCTGCGGCCACGGTCGCGGTCCTGCCTGAGGTCGAGGATGTTGAGATCGAGATCAACGAATCTGACATTCGCATCGACACCTATCGCTCCAGCGGCGCGGGCGGTCAGCACGTCAATAAGACCGACTCCGCCGTGCGCATCACGCACCTGCCCACGGGCGTTGTAGTGACTAGCTCAGAAAAGTCGCAGCACCAGAACCGGGCGCGGGCCATGAAGGTCTTGCAGGCACGGCTCTATGATATGCAGCGCACCGCCCTCGACACGGCGCGCGCCGATAGCCGCAAGAGCCAGGTCGGCAGCGGTGACCGGTCTGAGCGCATCCGCACCTACAATTTCCCGCAAGGCCGGGTGACCGATCACCGGATCAACCTCACGCTCTATTCCCTGCCCAAGCTGCTGGAGGGTGATGGTCTGGACGAGATGATCAAGGCCCTGATCGCCGAAGATCAGGCCGAGCGGCTGGCCTCGCTCGAAGATGAGTACGGCTGAACCGATGGGCGGGATCGTCACGGGCCTCTATCGTCATCCGATCAAGGGCTTTACGCCCGAGCGGCTGGAGCAGGTGAGCCTGACGGCGGGGGCCTATTTCCCCTGTGACCGATTGTTTGCCATCGAAGATGGCCCCAGCGGCTTTGATCCTGCCGCCCCCGCCTACATCTCCAAGACCCGGTTCACGGTGCTGGCCAAGATCGCCGAGGTCGCGCGGGCACGGACGGCCTATGATGAGGCCAGCGGCCTATTGACGGTTGAAGCCGATGGCATGGAGCCCCTGTTGGCCGATCTGGCCACGGATGCAGGCGCGAGCGCCCTGTGCGACTGGCTGACCCGTCTTCTCGGTGATCAGGCTTCGGGGCCTTTGCGGTTGCTCAAAGGGCCCCAGAGCCACCGGTTCATGGATGATCCGACCGGCTATGTCTCGGTGATCAATCTGGCCAGTGTGCGAGACCTCGAGGCGCGGATGGGCGTGCCGATCGATCCCTTGCGCTTTCGGGCCAATCTTTATGTTGAGGGCTGGCCTGCTTGGGCCGAAATGGACCAGGTCGGTCAGTCGGTGGCGATGGGTGAGGCTGAAGCCAAGATCACCAAGCCCATCGTCCGCTGCGCAGCGACCCATGTTGATCCGGTGACCGGCGAGCGGGACCTTGATCTGGTATCGGCCCTGTTCGAGGCCTATGGCCACCGCTTTTGCGGCGTCTATCTATCTGTTACCCTAGGTGGAATGATCCGGCTGGGAGATGAGGTCCTGTTAGACCAATCTCGTCTCTGAACGCCTAAGAGTGAGTGCCCATTGCCTATGACTGGTTTCGATATATCGGAAGGTTTGACCTTGGTTCAAGCTTGGACGGCCGCACGCCATCGGCTGGCCGCTGCTGCGATTGAAAGCCCGGTCATTGACGCGCGTCTGCTGCTCGAGGTCGCCGCCAGTGCCACCCGCACCGACATTGTCACGGACCCCTATCGGCCGCTCACGCCTGAACAGATCCGGACCTATGACGGCTACCTTGCGCGCCGCGAAGCCCGTGAGCCGGTCAGTCACATCATTGGCCGCAAGGGCTTTTGGACTCTTGAGCTCAAGGTAACCCCTGACGTGCTGACGCCGCGTCCAGACTCGGAGGTCATCGTTGATCTGGTGGTCAAGACCTCTCCGATGGATAAGCGTGTTCGCATCCTTGATCTGGGCGTGGGTTCGGGGGCCATCATCCTCGCCATCCTCAACGAGCTTCCATTGGCAGAGGGTATCGGCATCGATATTTCGCTCCCGGCCCTTGAGGTGGCGCGCGAAAATGCGGCGCGGGTCATGCTGGAGCACCGGGTGACCTTTGCCCATGCCAACTGGACCGAGGGCCAACAGGACGAGGCCTATGACATCGTCGTCTCGAACCCGCCCTATATCGCGACCGATGTCATCGCCACATTGGAGCCCGAGGTGCGAGACCATGAGCCGATGCTGGCCCTAGACGGCGGCGCAGACGGGCTTAATGCCTATCGATTGTTGGCCGGTGAGATCATGCGGGTCTTGAAGCCCGACGGCTGGTTCGCCATCGAAATTGGCTATGATCAGTCCAAATCGGTTGAAGCCCTGATGCGCGAGGCAGGGGCACAGCGGGTCCGTACCGTCCGTGACCTATCCAATCGCGACCGTGTTGTTACGGGCGTGAAAAATGTCCTTGGAAAAGCCGCCGCTATTGGCTAGAGCATTACTGTCTCCACCCAATAAGTCGGCGTTTAGGAGAAAGCGGTTGTTCAAACCCAACCGCCTCTGACCTCCGACAGACTCGGTCATCGCCAATGTTACCCTCGCTCTTCGCGAAGGCCGTTGTCGAAGGATAGGGGACAAGGAACCACACACGTTTTCAAACAGGACATTCGGGGGCATCCCCGGTCCCGACAGAGGCTTCAGCCCAAGGTCCCCTTATAACGTCCCTCTTGGCCGTTCAGGCGTCCCGGCGAACCAGGTCACCGACAAGATATGAGAGATTT
>JBEGOG010000271.1:0-3134 GCA_041182125.1 Pseudomonadota bacterium | reverse complement strand
TGGTGTTCTTCGACATTGGCGGCTCGATGGACAGCCATATCAAGCTGGTCGAGGAACTGTTCAGCGCCGCGCGGACCGAGTTCAAGAACCTCGAATTCTTCTATTTCCACAACTGCCTGTACGAGTCGGTGTGGAAGGATAACAACCGCCGCCATACGGAAAAGATCAACACCTGGGATGTGCTGCACAAGTACGGCCACGATTACAAGGTCATATTCGTCGGCGACGCGACCATGAGCCCCTATGAGATCACCTATCCTGGCGGCTCGGTGGAACATTGGAACGAGGAGCCCGGTGCTGTCTGGGTCGACCGCGTCACCCAGATCTATCCGAGCACGGTCTGGCTCAACCCCACGGCCGAGCGCCACTGGGACTACACGCCCTCCGTCGGCGTCATGAAGCAGCTGGTCAGCGACCGGATGTTCCCCCTGACGATTGAGGGCCTGGACAAGGCCATGAAGGAACTGGTTCGGGGATGACCCTGCCAGATCCATCCTTGGACCTCACGGACCAAGATTTGGCGCTCGACGACGATACGGCACTGACCCAAGCCGGGTGCGCGGCCACGCGCGATCTGGTCTTTGTGGCGGCAGAGCGTCTGTTTGCGGTTCATGGCTTTCAGAAGGTGTCGGTGCGCGACATCACAGCAGAGGCCAAGGTCAATCTGGCCTCGATCAACTACCATTTCGGCTCGAAGGATGCCCTTCTGCTCGAGATCTTCACGCGGCGCACGGCGGAGCTCAACCGCGCCCGCGCCAAAATGCTCCATGAGGCCAATGCCGCCCATGCCGGAAAGCCGCCTGTTCGCGCCATTCTCGAAGCCTTGATCGCGCCGCCGGTGCGCTGGATGGACCCCAAGGGCGAGCGCCTGATCTCGGTCCAGTTCCTGATCCGCGCCCGCAGCGAAGGCACAGACGAGATGCGTGACATCCTGCGCACCGACGTCTCGCACCTGCGCCGGTTCTCCGACGCCTTGTTGCTGGCTTGCCCGCAACTGTCACCAGAAGAGGTCTATTGGCGGCTGCATTTCAGCCTCGGCCTTGTGCACAATAACCGCTTTGCCGAGTTTGACCGGCTCAACACCCTCTCTAACGGCCTGACCCGCGAGGATCAGATCGATGTGCTGATCCACCGAATGGTCGATTTCGCTGAGGCGGGCTTTTTGCGGTCCTAGCGGTTCTGCTCGGCGAACCCTCGCCTAAACGGCCATGGACCCGTTACGGCGGTCTGACGGGATCGACTCATAGACGGTTGGGGGCGCAATGTTCAGGCGCAGGCGGGCCTGATCAAGGGGTTCGGCGAATAGCCGCTCATAGTCCTGTTCAGGCAGCCACTTGGCCTTCAGACCATTGCGCCATGCCTGCCAGATGGCTTGAGCATAGGGCAAGCGGGACTTGGATCTGGACAGTTGATAGGCACCGCCCAAGGCGATGAAGCCAAAACCGAAGCTCTTGGTCTGGGCATAGGAAAAGGCGACCACGCTGGCCTCGCCCAGCGCATCGGTGCTGTAGCCGGTCAGGACGTGCCAGATGTCATGCACATCGCGCATGCGGCGGCCGTACCAAGCCACCGGGTGAGCCACCTCAATGGACCCGTTCACCTTGCGGCTCTCTTCGGCCAGGCCATAGGCGCTGAGGCCGCGGGGGGCAATGAAGTCACGATAGGCCGCGCCCACCGTGCCGGGGGCGAAACTGGCCACCCAGGCCTGATCCATCAGACGATGCGAAAACTCTTGGCGCAGATAGGCTTGCCGGCCGCCTTCGGGGCTGTCGAGCAGCCGCGCATAACCGCGAGGCGTAGAGCGGCCCGAAAGGGCCTGCATGATCAAGAACACCTGCTCGGTGTCTTCCTTGTTTGCGATCAGCTTCTTCAAGGCGCGCAAAGCCGCCATGGGGCGGATGCTGTAGTCGTAGGGTCTGTCAGACACCGAAAGCTCTGGACGGGTGTCTATGGCAAGATCGACAGCGGTCATGGTATCACCTCGAAGGAAGTATCAAAGTTGACGCTCCCGTCACCTTTTGTCAAGCGACCGGGCCTATAGAGCCTTATCTAGACAGACCTCGAGCAGATTCAAATGAACGGCCTGCGCAAACGCTCCATCAACCTGTCAGGCCACGCGACATCGGTCGCGCTGGAGCCCGAGTTCTGGGCCGTGTTGGAGACCATGGCCGCTGGCCGGGGGCTCAGCCTTGCGGGGCTCATCGGCGAGATCGATCAGGCGCGGCAGGGGCGGTTGCTGGCCTCTGCCTGCCGGGTCGCAGCCTTGGTCTATCATAGCGGGCAGCAATAATCCTAAGCGCCCCTTAAGCAAGGCGCGGTCTGTGCTACATTCGTTCTCATTGCGGCGCAGAATCGGCCGGAATTTAGAGACGCTGCAGGACCATCACCTTGACCGACACGCCCTACACACCGCGCATCAGTGACTTGGCTCGGGTTGATCGCGCCCCGATGACGGTGGGCGGCGATGACTATCTGGCCGGACTCAATCCTGAACAGCGCCGCGCCGTCGAGGTCACGGACGGGCCGGTTCTGGTTCTGGCCGGTGCCGGCACGGGCAAGACGCGGGTCCTGACCACCCGTCTGGCCCACATCCTCTCGACCAACCGCGCGCGGCCGTGGGAGATCCTGGCCGTCACCTTTACCAACAAGGCGGCGCGCGAAATGCGCGAGCGGATCACCCACCTGATCGGCCCGCAGGCCGAGGGGTTGCGCTGGCTTGGCACCTTCCATTCGGTCGCCGCCCAGATCCTCCGCAAACATTCCGAGCTGGTCGGGCTGAAATCCACCTACACCATCATCGACACCGACGATCAGGAACGGCTGATCAAACAGGTGCTCGAGGCTGAAAATATCGACGCGAAGCGCTGGCCCGCCAAGCTGATGAACAGCCTGATCGACCATTGGAAGAACCGGGGCTGGACGCCAGACAAGGTGCCGCCCGGCGAAAGCGCCCAGTTCGGCAACAATCAGGGCCAGCGAGTCTATAGCCTCTATCAGGACCGCCTCCGCGTGCTGAACGCCTGCGATTTCGGTGACCTGTTGCTGCACAACCTGACCCTGTTCACCAAGCATCCGGATGTGCTGGCCGAATATCACGAGCGGTTCCGCTATGTGCTGGTGGACGAATATCAGGA
>JBEGOG010000270.1:0-3150 GCA_041182125.1 Pseudomonadota bacterium | reverse complement strand
GGGCATGGGCTGGACCTATGCCAAATACCTGCTCGAATTTGAGCGCGGTAACGCCTATGCGCCCGGCCTGATGAACATGCTTCATAAGGTCCGCAAGATTGCCTCGACGGAGGCTTCGGGCCAAGGTACCAGCCTGATCCAAGACGCTGATTTCCGCCGCAAGCTGGCCAGCTTGGAAATCAAGGTCGAAAGCTTGAATGCCACCGAACTGCGCATCTTCTCGGCTATGGCTTCGGGCACGCCCGTGGGTCCAGCCTCGTCGATGCTCAAGCTCGAAGGCTCTGAGGCTCAGCAGGCGATCACCGAGCTGACGCTCGAGGCGGTGGGCAACTATTCTGCGCCCTTCATCGCTGACACCTGGGCCGAAATGCGCGGCGAGACCAATGAGGCGCGTCCGGGTCCAGACTATGCAGCCCCGGCAGCGCCCACCTATCTGAACTATCGTAAGGCCTCGATCTATGCCGGTTCCAACGAGATCCAGCACAACATCATGGCCAAGCTGATCCTCGGCCTCTAGGCTAGGGACAGAATATTTCGATCCAATTGCCGCCGGGCAGTCCTTAATCAAGGGCTGCCCGGATTGGTATTTCCCTCAAATTTGCGAGATCCCCCATGGCCGCTGACGCCCTGTTCCGTCCCTTTAGCTACAAGTCGCTGAACCTGCGCAACCGCGTGGTCATGGCCCCGATGACGCGGTCCTTCTCGCCGAACGGTATCCCGACCAAAGAGGTCGCGGACTATTATGAACGCCGGGCCGCCGCCGATGTTGGCCTGATCGTGTCCGAAGGCACGGGCGTTGACCGCGCCGCCTCGCTTAATGATCCTAATGTCCCTAGGTTTTCTGGCGATGAGGCCCTAGCCGGTTGGCAGAACGTCATTGATGCGGTCCATGCCAAGGGCGGGGCGATGGCCCCTCAGCTCTGGCACGTTGGCGCAGTGCGCAACCGCCGCACCGAGTGGCTGGCTCCGGGCCCTGTGGACAGCCCGTCCGGCCTGTCGTCTCCCGGCAAGCAGTTCGGCGAAGCCATGAGCGATTCCGATGTCGCCGACGCCATCGCTTCCTTCGCCCGCGCCGCAGCCGACGCCAAGCGTCTGGGCTTTGACTCCATCGAGTTGCACGCGGCCCACGGCTATCTGATCGACCAGTTCTTCTGGGACGGGACCAATGTGCGTGAAGACAGCTTCGGCGGCACGGCGCTGGCCGAACGGGCCCGTTTCGCTGCCGAGATCGTCAAGGCTTGCCGCGCTGCCGTGGGCGAGGACTACGCCATAATCATCCGCCTGTCGCAGTGGAAGCAGCAGGACTTCACCGTCAAGATGGCCAACACGCCTAAGGAGATGGAAGCCTGGCTCCAGCCGCTCGCCGATGCCGGGGCAGACATCTTCCACTGCTCGCAGCGCCGCTTCTGGGAACCAGAGTTCGAAGGCTCAGACCTGAACTTTGCCGGATGGGCCAAGAAGCTGATCGGCCGCCCGACCATCACCGTCGGCTCGGTCGGCCTGACCGGCGAGTTCGTCGCGGGCATGGCGGGTGAGGGCTCTAAGCCTGCCTCGCTCGACGCCCTGCTAACCCGTCTGGAAAATGACGAGTTCGATCTGGTCGGCGTTGGCCGCGCCTTGCTCGTTGATCCCTACTGGGTGGAAAAGGTCCGTGATGGCCGCGACGCTGAGCTGCTGGATTACACCACCAGTGCGCTCGGAACCCTGTTCTAAGTCGTTATAAAAGTTAAACAAATGATGGGGTGAGGGCCGGTTTCAGCCCTCACCCCATTGTTTTAGGCGTTGAAGTTCAGCTTCAGGCCGGGGCGAGGCCAGCGGCACTTATAGAGCTTGCCGGTGCCAGACGCCGTGATCCAAGCATCCTTCATATCCGCACCGCCAAAGCAGATGTTGGTGACCAAAATATCGGGGAAGGGATAGTGCTCGGTCGTGCCGTCCTCGTCAAAAGCGGTGATCCCGCCATTGATGATCGTGGCGACACAGACCTTGCCGCCCGCCTCGACCGCCAGACTGTCGAGCAATTGGAAACCGGGCAGATTGTGCACGACCCGCGCAGGCTGGAACGGCGGCGGCTCTGACACCACGCCGGGCGCGGTCAGGTCAAAGGCCCAAAGGCGGCCCAGATTGGTGTCGGCCATATAGACGGTCTTCTCGTCCGGCGAGAGGCCAACGCCGTTGGGCGACACAAAATGATCCTTGATGCGCTTGATGCTCGAGCCGTCTGGCTGAGCATAGTAGAGCGCGCCGAACTTGCGCCCCTCTGGGGTCGAGCAGCCGTGATCGGTGAACCACATCCCGCCTTGCTTATCGAAGACCAGATCGTTCGGCCCGACCAGTTTCTTGCCGTCGCACTCGCTATAGAGGGTGCGGACCTCGCCGGTGGTCAGGTCGACCCGCTGGATATATCCGCCGGTGTGGCTCGGGGGCGTGGGGCCGGGGATGGTCATGCCATTGACGTCGAGCCATTCGAAGCTGCCGCCATTATTGGTCACATAGATCGCGCCGTCAGGACCAATAGCCGCGCCGTTGGGACCGCCGCCGACATTGGCGACCACGCTCGTCGTACCGTCTGGCATGACGCGGGTCAGGGTGCCGCGCTTGATCTCGGTCAAGATCACGGACCCATCATTCATGGCGATGGGGCCTTCAGGAAATTGCAGGTTCTCGGCGACCAGTTCGATGTTCACAGACGTCTTCCTCTTGCGGCCGCTTCATCAGGCGAGCGGCTTTCGAGACGCAGATTAGCGCAATCCTTCTCGCCGTCACCCCCTGCAAGAGCAAGGTTTTTGCGGCGGTTGCTTAAAGGCGCTCAAGGACCCGAAAGACGAAGGGGAACTGGTCGTCAGGACCCGCCGGATGGGCCTCGCGCTTGGTCTCGCGCCATTCGCTTTCGTCGAAATCGGGGAACAGAGTGTCGCCCTCCGCCTCGGTTTCAACCTCTGTGATGTAGAGGCGCCTAGCCTTGGGCATCAGGCCCGCATAGATCTGGGCCCCGCCGATGACGCAGACCTCTTCGGCCCCATCCTCCTCGGCCTGCTCGCGGGCAATGCCCAGCGCCTCATCGATCCGCTCGCAGGGCAGGGCACCCTTGGGCTCAAACGAGCCGTCGCGCGACAGGACAATGTTCAGCCGACCGGGTAGTGGCTTAAA
>JBEGOG010000269.1:0-3151 GCA_041182125.1 Pseudomonadota bacterium | reverse complement strand
CGACCAAATATGCGCCTGATCTGATTGACCATGATCTGACCATCATGACGCAAGAGGCTGTTCATATGTTTTTGACCCAGTCGGAGGCCAGCCAATTTAGAGAGTTTAGTGTTCGGCAAGAGGCTAAGAACAGCAATCGTTATTTTGCATTTTTAAATTGTTTTTGTGCCGCGCAAAGTCCTTGGGGTCGGACTAGCCTCGCCCCCTCGGATCAAGCGGCTTCCAGCTTTCTTATGGTCGATATGTCCGTGTCGCCCTCAATGATAGTGCCCAACGCTGGGCGAGGGGTTTGCTGCGGGACGATTTGATCATGATTTTGATGTCAGCAATTCGCTTACGTTTGGCAAGGTTTTTGAAAGCGATCTGAAGGGCTCTGTCTTTCAAATCTTCATCAGACCGATATTGTGAGCCAAGCCGAGGCCCCTCATGTCGAGAGACTCCAAATGATCCAGATCAGACCGGAACGCTCCGAGGATGTGGAGACAATCCATGCCCTTACGGTCGCGGCCTTTAAGCCCATGGCCTATAGCAGCCAGACCGAGGCTAAGATCGTTGATTGTTTAAGAGCGGCTGGGGCCTTAACCCTCTCGCTGGTGGCGGTTCAGGATGAGGCCCTTGTCGGGCATGTGGCCTTTTCACCCGTCACGATCAATGGCTGCGAAGGCGATTGGTATGGTCTTGGACCGGTCTCGGTTTGGCCAGAGCGTCAGCGGCAGGGCATAGGCCAAGCCCTCATTCGCGACGGATTGCAGAGGCTTAAGGTCCTTCCGGCGTCAGGCTGCGTCTTGCTGGGCAATCCGAACTATTATGGCCGCTTTGGGTTCGAGCAGGATCCAGACCTCATCTATCGGGGTGCCCCTGCCCGATATTTCCAGCGCCTGACCCTCAGCGGGTCATCACCAAAAGGCGAAGTGCGCTATCACCCGAGCTTCGAGATTTTTTAGACATAGCGGTGCCAGATGATGGCCGAGTTTAATCTTAGACTTTCCTTAAATGTTAAGATGTTGGGAACCCGTCTTCGGTTTTAATAGCGATGACTAATTATTACGAGGCCGATGGGGCTGCGCCCTCTTCGGTTTCGCGATCTACCGCTAAGGAAACGCGTGATGAAAACCACCTCCATCAATCAGACCGTGATGGCGGCCTGCATCGGACTGATGATCCTATTTGCAGTAAGCGTCGGCGCCGGCATCTGGGTCGCGGTGGATCTGGCGGGAGAGCTTCGAGAGACCTCTCTATCCTCGAAAATCTTGCAAACCCATCAGCAGGCCGACATGGGGCATGATGCCCTGCGCGCAGACGTGCTCTTGGCTTTCCAGACCCAGACTCCGGGGTCGGTGAACAAGATTGCAGATGTCCGCAACGATCTCGCAGAGCATGCGGCGGACTTCAATAGCGCCATCGATACGAACCTGAAGTTAGCCAAGAACCCTGAAATTCGCTCCGCCCTGACCGAGGTTGCCGCTCCGCTTGCAGACTATGTCGCAGCGGCTCAGGCCATTGTCGCCAAGGTCGATACCCAGCCTGAGGCTGCGGCCAATGATATGGGTCCGTTCATGGAGAAGTTCCTCGTCCTTGAAGAGGCTATGGCAAAGGTTTCAGAACAGATCGAAGCCTTGGCCAAAAGGGATGTCGAACATGCGGCTCAACGGGCGCTGTTTTCTGAAATCTTGATGGTTGTTATCCTGATCATCGGCCTGTCCTCCTGCGTTCTGTTGATCGTCATGGCGCGGCGGATCTTGGTTCAGCCCATCGCCGAGGTCGCAAGGGTCGTGGATCGCTTGGCCAAGGGTGACTTCTCCGTCACGGTGCCCACGACGACGCGCACCGATGAGATCGGGCTCCTGACCCGTGCGCTGCACACCTTCAAACAGGCCATTGCCGACCGGGCCAGCGAAGCCGAAGCCGCTGAACAGCGCCGTATGCTCGAAGAAGAGCGCCGCCAGAACGAAGAGCGCCGCCTCGCCGCTGAGCGCGAGCAGCAGCACATGGTCGAAGCCATCGCTGGCGGTTTAGAAAGCCTGTCCAATGGCGATCTGACCGTTACCTTGAACGAGCCCTTCGCGCCGGAATATGAGCGCCTGCGCACCGACTTTAATGGCGCGATCCAGCGTCTGCGTCAGACCGTTCAGTCGATCATCGACACGTCCGGCAGCATGTCGACCGGCACAGACGAGATCAGCCGCGCCTCTGACGACCTGTCGCGCCGCACCGAGCAGCAGGCCGCCAGTCTGGAAGAGACCGCCGCAGCCCTCAACGAAATCACCAACACGGTCCGGCGCACGGCTGATGGCTCGACCGAAGCCAGCCAAGTGGTCACCAAGGCCACCAAGGAGGCGCAAGAGGGCGGTCTGATCGTTAGCCGCGCCGTCGAGGCGATGAGCGAAATCTCCAAATCGGCCAATCAGATCAGCCAGATCATCGGGGTCATCGACGAAATCGCCTTCCAAACCAACCTTCTGGCCCTGAATGCTGGCGTTGAAGCCGCGCGAGCCGGGGATGCGGGCCGTGGCTTTGCGGTGGTGGCCTCTGAAGTGCGGGCCTTGGCCCAGCGGTCTGCTGAAGCGGCTAAGGAAATTAAGGCCCTAATCTCGGCCAGCACACGTCAAGTCAGTCAGGGCGTGGATCTGGTCGGTCAGACCGGTACGGCGCTGCAACGGATCATGGAGATGGTCAGCGGGGTCAATGGCCTTGTCACCTCGATTGCCTCATCGGCCAAGGATCAGGCTATCGGGCTGCATGAGGTCAATTCTGCCGTCACCCAGATGGATCAGGTGACCCAGCAAAATGCTGCCATGGTCGAAGAGACGACCGCCGCCAGCCACGCCTTAGCCCAAGAGGCATCCAGCCTGGCAAGGCTGATGTCGACCTTCAAGGTCGGCGGCGGCTCGATGGGCCGCACGCCGGTGGCGGCCAGCGCCAACGAACGGTGGTGACGGCGCTAGCGGGTCAATCGGCCCGCTAGACCCCTCTAGATCTTCGGGCCTTTAGATCTCGGGGCCTCTAGATCTCGGGCCCGTGCCAACCGCCCTTGATCAGGCCCCGGTCCCGTAGCCGCTCGACAATCAGGTCGGCGGCCTGTTCCGGCGTCATCTTGGTCGTGTCGATGTGGATTTCCGGGGTGACGGGCGCTTCATAGGGGCTGTCAATG
>JBEGOG010000268.1:0-3162 GCA_041182125.1 Pseudomonadota bacterium | reverse complement strand
CTGGAATCCTTGGCCAAGTTCTATCCTGAGATCCAACGCATCCGGTTCTGGATGACCTTTGGCGATGCCTATCTCAAGCACCTCGAAGTGCTGGGCAATGTCGGCATGACACGCATCGATCCGGTCATGTTTGAAGGCCGCGAGATCATCCCCCTGCAGTTCCTCAAGGCCCTGCTGCCCGAGCCCTCCTCGCTTGGACCTCGCACGCGCGGCAAGACCAATATCGGCACCATCGCCACGGGCGCTAAGAATGGCCAGCAAAAGACCTTCTATATCCGCAATATCTGCGATCATGAGGAGGCCTATGCCGAGACCGGCTCGCAGGCGATCAGCTACACCACCGGCGTTCCAGCCATGATCGGCGCGGCCCTGATGGTGACCGGCCAATGGACGGGCGCAGGCGTATTCAATATGGAACAGCTCGATCCTGATCCCTTCATGGACCTCTTGAACAATCATGGCCTGCCTTGGAAGGTCGAAGTACTGCCCGCGCCCCTAGACTTCTGATCGGTCTAGCGAAGATGGAAACCCAAGCGGGCGGCCCAGGGGCCTTTGCCGAATTTGATCTGGGCCGCGTGCCCTCGCCTTGCTTCGTCGTCGACGAGGCAGCGGTGCGGCGCAATCTGGCGGTGCTGAAGGATGTCGGCGACCGGGGCAATGCCAAGGTCCTTCTGGCCCTCAAGGCCTTTTCCATGTGGGCGCTGGCCGATCTGGTTGGGGACTATATGGCCGGGGTCTGCGCCTCTGGCCTATGGGAAGCGCGGCTGGCGCGTGAGCACTATCACGGTGAGCTGACCACCTATTCTCCGGCCTATCGCCGCCAGGACATGGCCGAGATCCTGCACCTGTCCGACACGGTGATCTTCAATTCCCCCGACCAGCTTACCCGGTTTCAAGACGAGATCACCACCGCCCGCGCCAAGGGTGAGCGCTTCGAGATCGGCCTTCGGATCAATCCGGAACATAGCGAAGGGTCGGTGGCCAAATATGACCCCTGCCAGATCGGCTCGCGCCTCGGCTTTCCGATTTCACAGCTTCGGGCAGAACATCTCGAGGGCGTAGACGGCCTGCATCTGCACGCCTTGTGCGAACAGGATTTTGTGCCCCTGCGCCGCATCTGGGACGCGATCGCGCCAAGGCTCGAAGGCCTGTGGCCCAAGATCAAGTGGGTCAATCTGGGCGGTGGCCACCATATCACCCGCGCCGACTATCAACGCGAAGATCTGGTCGCCTTCCTGCGCCAGATCACCGAAGCACACGATATTGAGGTCTATCTCGAACCGGGCGAGGCCATCGCTCTGGACACCGGTATTCTGGTCGGTGAGATTCTTGACGGGTTCACCAATGGCATCGCGGTCGGGATCACCGACATTTCGGCCACCTGCCACATGCCTGACGTCATCGAGGCCCCCTATCGCCCCGCCATGCTCAATGAGCCGGATGAGGGGGTGAGCGTTCGCTTGGGCGGTCCATCCTGTCTGGCAGGCGACATTATCGGCGACTATCGGTTCACGTTGGCACCGCCCGCTGGCACCCGCATCGCCTTCCTCGACCAAGCCCACTATTCCATGGTCAAGACCAACACCTTCAACGGCGTTCCTCTGCCCTCAATTGCCCTATGGAACAGCGAAACCGACGCCCTGCGGATGGTGCGCCAGTTCGACTATACCGACTTTAGGGATCGGCTTTCTTGATCCAGACGGCGTCTCGCCCCTTTGGCCGCCACTACGCCTTCATCGTTGTGGCAGCGATCTTTCTGGCCCTGATGGGGGCGGCGGGATTGCGGGCGGCACCGGGCGTCTTGATGTTGCCGTTGGAAAAGGCCTTTGGCTGGGACCGAGGTCTCTTGTCGGCTGCAGCGGGGCTTGGGATCTTTCTTTATGGGCTGACCGGACCGTTTGCTGCGGCGATGATGCAGTCCTTTGGGGTGCGCCGGACCGCAGCCCTTGCCCTTAGCCTCCTGGCCGTATCGGCGGGCCTGTCGAGCCTGATGACCGAACCTTGGCACTATCTGGCCACTTGGGGCGTGATGACCGGGCTGGGATCGGGTGCCGTGGCCATGGTGCTCGGCGCAACGGTGGTCAATCGATGGTTTGTTACCCAGCGCGGCCTGATGATGGGCCTGCTGATGGCCTCGACCGCGACAGGGTCCTTGATCTTCCTGCCCGGTATGGCGGCCATGGCCGAGCGCGGCGGGTGGCGTCCCGTGGTCCTTACCATTGCAGGGGTCATGGCGGTGCTGGCCGTGATCGTTTGGTTTTTAGTGCCCGAAACGCCTGCCTCTATCGGACAGAAACCTTACGGTGCCGATGAAGACTATGAGCCGATGGCCCCGCCCCCGCCGGGCGGCGCGCTCAAGCTCGCCTTTGTCACCCTGGGCCGAGCCGCCAAGACGCGGCCCTTCTGGCTTCTATTTGGCAGTTTTTTTGTCTGCGGCCTGACCACCAATGGACTGATTGGCGTCCATATGATCGCCATGTGCGGGGACTATGGCCTGCCCGCAACTCAGGCCGCTTCGTTGCTGGCGCTGATGGGACTGTTCGATCTGGTCGGAACCACGACCTCGGGCTGGCTGACCGACCGCTATGATCCACGCAAGCTGCTGTTCATCTATTATCTTTTGCGCGGGCTATCCTTGATGGCCCTACCCTTTACCGACTTTTCGCTTACCTCCTTGAGCCTCTTTGCCGTCTTCTATGGCCTAGACTGGATCGCCACCGTGCCGCCAACGGTAAGGCTTGCGACAGACATATTCGGTGAGCGCGATGGCCCCATCGTCTTTGGCTGGATCGCTGTGGGCCATCAGGCCGGTGCCGCGACTGCCGCTATTGGCGCGGGCCTGTTGAGAGCCTCACAAGGCCGCTATCTGGAGGCCTTCCTGATCGCGGGCATGACCGCCATCGGAGCCGCCATCGCCTCGCTTCTCATCCAAAGACACGCCAAATCAATTTATGAGGACAATCCCAAAAATCTCAGCTAACCTTCGCTTAAGAGGCCAAAGTGCCGAGGGGGAGTAGAGATGGACCTGATCGCAAAAATCCTTTTCACAGTCATTGCAATCATGACGGCCATTGGCCCGATGAAGGCGGATTTCAACCGGACCCATGCAACAAACCCCCTATGGCCGCCCCACGCCCGGTTCCATGTGGTCTGGCAAGTGCT
>JBEGOG010000267.1:0-3167 GCA_041182125.1 Pseudomonadota bacterium | reverse complement strand
CATCGAGATCAAGGGCCCCAACGTCTTTGGCGGCTATTGGCGCATGCCTGAAAAGACCGCGCAGGAGTTTCGTGATGGCGGCTGGTTCATCACCGGCGATGTGGCGGTCCAGAGCCCCGATGGCCGCGTGACCATCGTCGGACGCGCCAAGGACCTGATCATCGCGGGCGGTTACAATATCTATCCCAAGGAAATTGAGAGCGTGCTGGACGCCGTGGCCGGTGTCGCCGAGACCGCCGTTATTGGCGTTCCAGATCCTGATTTCGGCGAGTCTGTCGTGGCTCTGGTCGTGGCGGAGAAGACCTTGGCCCCCTCGATGGCCGATCTTGAGGCCTGCGTGCGCGAGCAACTGGCCCGCTTTAAACATCCTCGCAAGATCATCTTGGTCGAGGACCTGCCCCGCAATGCGATGGGTAAGGTTCAGAAAAATCTGCTGCGCGATCTCTATCGCGACTGTTTGAAAGGCTAGAAGCGGAAAAGGGGCGGATCGCTCGGACCCGCCCCAAATCGTAAGATCAACCGGCCAATAGGGCCCAGAAGATCATCAAGAGACCCGCCGTACTGCCCAGCCAGACCAGCGAACGCACCTGACGCACGCCAAAGGCATAGAGCGGCAGATAGGCCACGCGGCCCCAGAAATAGATTTGCGCGCCCAAGGCTGTCGTGCTCGATTCCTTACCGGCCACATGCGCGATCAGGACGGCGGCAATGAACAGAGGCAGGGTTTCAAACAGGTTGTTTTGGGCCCGGCGCAGGCGCTCGGCCACAGCGCTCAGCGGCGGCATCTCTTCATCACGCGGACCGGTATTCCACTTCAAGCCATATTGGCCAGTGCGCGCGATGTCGAAGGCGAGAATTTGAACGAAGGCCAGGACGAGGGTCCAGGTCAAAATGGTCAGTTCGGTGTTCATGGCGGTTCCCCCTTTACCGTGCTTTAACGACGGTGAACCGGCGGATATGACGACCCAAAGGGTTAATGGTTTACTATCGATCTCTACCGTCCGAGGAGCACCACCATGACTTTCAAGCCCCTGATTGCTGCGCTCTGCCTTTGGTCGCTAGGCAGCAGTGTCACCCATTCCGCCACGATCCGGACCGGCGATAGGATCGATGGCGTGCCGGTGATCGAGCAATTGGATGTCGCTGACCTGCCGAGCGGCAGCCTGTCGCGGTTCTTTTTCCGGGTGACCGATCAGGCGACGGGGCAAGGCTGGTATGTGCCGGTTCTGGTGGCCAAGGGCGCCGCCCCCGGCAAGCGCCTGTTGCTCACGGCGGCAGTCCACGGAGATGAACTGACCGGCATCGCGGTGATCCAAGACCTGTTTAAGGAGATCGACCCCAAGAGCCTCAAGGGCGTGGTGATCGGTGTTCCGGGGCTCAATCAGCCGGGCCTTTTGCAGGCCGCGCGCGAGTTCAAGCCCAGCCACGGGGCGACGGGGGCCAATCTGAACCGCAAGATGCCTGGAGACATTAATGGCGACGAGATCGTCAATGTCTATGCTGGCCGGCTCTGGACCAAGCTGTTCCTAGGCAATGCCGACATGGCTGTCGATCTGCACACCCAGTCGCGCGGCACGCTCTATCCCTTCTATGTCTTTGCTGAGACCCCTGCCGCCAAACATATGGCCGACCTCCTACGCCCTGACGTGATTGGCCTCGATCCGGGCGTGCGGGGCACGATCGAAAATGAGTTCAATCCCGCCGGCATCCAAGCCGTGACCGCTGAACTGGGCGCGCCCGAGGTCTTTGATCCGGCCATGACCCGCCGCGCCCTCACCGGTATTCGCAATCTGATGATCGATGCAGGCATGACCAATGGTACGGTCGATCTGTCTGGCCCCGAGCCCTATGTCGGCAATGACACCACCGATGTCACCGCCCGGCGCGGCGGCTATGTCCGGGTCAAGGTATCCATCGGCCAGAAGGTCAAGACCGGCGATCTGCTGGCCACCGTCTCCGACCCCTTCGGCGCGGTCGTCGCAACCGCTGTCGCACCGCACGATGGACAGGTTCTGTCGGTCGCCACCACCCCGATCCATGAGATCGGGGAGATGATGGTTCGGCTAATCTATTGGAAATCGGCCAATCCCTAACGCCGAAGGGTCAACCCGACCCGGATCTGACGAGGTGCGCCATAGCTGTCGACCCCATCAGCAGTCTGGCCGATGGAAATCTTGGCATCGGTGACATTGTCCGCTGCGATATAGAGATCCGTGCCCTTGACCACCTGCCATCGCACGCGCAGGTCTGCCGAGGTGGCGGGCCCGAGCTTGCGCAGATTGAGGGCATCCGCAAAGCGCGAGCCTTCGAGCCGGATGTCACCATTGACGCTCAGACGCGGCACCGGCGTCCAGGTCAGGGAGGCCACGGTAGTCACCTCTGGGGTCTGGGCCGGGCGCTTGCCGTTAAGCTGCGCCGCCGTGCTGCCGCCGTCGACCCGCGCATGGGTGGCCGAGATCGCCGCGCGCAGTTTGAGCGTAGGGCTCAGATCGGTCGAGGCTTCGGCTTCAATACCGTAGGCATCTATCTGTCCCGCATTCTGGCGCTGGCGCAGGACGCCGCCAGCCGGAATGAATCCGGCCGTCGGGAAGGTCCTTGGCCCGACCCCGACCGTGACGTTGGTGATCGGGTCACTGATCCGATTGACAAAGCCGCCAAGGCTCCATCTCCAGGCCTGATCGCCGCCGATGGCCAGATCTAGGCCGCCCAGTCGCTCGGGCTTGAGGGCCGGATTGGCCTCGGTCACGTCATTACCAACGCGGAAGGGACGGTGAAGCTCGTTCAAGGTCGGTGTGCGGAAACCTGAATAGGCCGCAGCTCTGATCCACTGGTTCTCACCCAGACTGCGACGCAGGCCAAGGCGAGCCGTGGGCTGGATGCCGTCCTTATTGGCCGAGGTCTGATCCAAGGTCACGGCACCGGTTTGGATATCCCGCTCGCGGCGAAAGCCATCGCTGGAGGACCAGCGGTCAACCCGCGCCCCGCCAGCCAGTAGCCAAGGGCCCATCTGGCGCGAGGCTTCCGCATAGGCACCGATCACTTGGGTCTGGCCTCCGGCGCGGCGATCACGGGTGAAGACGCCGTTCAGGTAACGGAACTTTTCATGTACCTCGCCGTCGGTCAGCCGGGCATCGGCCCCGACCTCCGCGCTCCAACCGGGCTGAACC
>JBEGOG010000266.1:0-3185 GCA_041182125.1 Pseudomonadota bacterium | reverse complement strand
TCTGGGTTCTTAAATCTTCCCCCTCTGGGGGAAGTACCCGCGCAGCGGGGGTAGGGGGTCAGGTCCGCAAGGCCCGCCCGGCTACGGCGTCAAGCTTGGCCATCAAGGCCGGATCGCGCATGGCAGGGGCCGTGATGATCGCGCCATCAAGGCAAGTATCGATAGGCGAGGCTGAACGCGGACCTTGCAACGCACCGGCAAGATGGCCCACAGCATCAGCGGCCGTGCGCGAATTTTCCATAAGCACGGCGAGAATGTCGGCGACCTCAACGGGGGCGAACTCCTCGTGCCAACCGTCATAGTCTGTGACCATGCCAATGGAGGCGTAAGGCAGCTCAGCCTCGCGGGCGAGCTTGGCCTCAGGCATGTTGGTCATGCCGATAACATCACAGCCCCAAGACCGATAGACGAGGCTCTCGGCCTTGGTCGAGAACTGCGGGCCTTCCATGGCCAGATAGGTGCCGCCCTCCACGACCCGCGCGCCAGCGGCCCGCGCCGCCTCTGCGGCGAGGCTGGACAGGCGCGGACAGGTTGGGTGGGCCATGGAGACATGCGCCACCAAACCCTCGCCAAAGAAGCTCTTGGTGCGGGCGAAGGTGCGGTCAATGAACTGATCCACCACCACGAAGGTTCCGGGATTGAGCGCCTCACGCAAGGAGCCCACCGCTGACAGGGACAGAACGTCCGTGCACCCTGCCCGCTTGAGCGCATCAATATTGGCGCGGAAGTTCAGGTCTGACGGCGCGATACGGTGTCCCCGGCCGTGACGCGGCAAGAAGACCAGCTTCACCCCGTCCAACTCGCCCATCAACAGCTCGTCAGATGGATCGCCCCACGGCGTATCAATCTTGACCCAGCGCTGGTTCTTCAGGCCCTCGATCTCATAGAGGCCTGATCCGCCGACCACACCCAATACCCACTCACCCACGCGGCTACTCCTTGCAAATCAAAAGGCCCCGCCAGATCACCAGCGGGGCCTTCAGATGGTCTTCAAAAGTCGTGAAGGTCAATCAGTGTTTGACGCCCTTCCAAACCCGACGATAGCTCGCATAGAGCAGGCCCGCGAAGAGGGCCAGATAGATCAGGACCGCAAAGCCTGTGCGCTTGCGCTCACCCGCCTTGGGTTCAGCCGCCCAATCGAGGAAGGCAACCACATCACTGGCCTGCTGCTCGAGCGTTGACTTGGTACCGTCATCGAAGCTGACCTTGTCAGCGACCAGCGGCGGAGCCATGGCGATGAAACCACCCGCAGGCACCTTGTCCTTGTCGCCCTTCCAAAACCCAGACAGGTCACCGGGCATATAGGGGTTGTAATACTTACCCGCTGGCACTTCCAAGCCCCGAGGCGCGTCGTGGTAGCCGGTCAAAAGCGAGTAGATATAGGCAGGACCGCCTTCGCGGGCCTTGGTAATGATCGACAGATCAGGCGGAAGAGCCCCACCATTGCCCGCCCGCGCCGCATATTCGTTGGGATAGGGATTCGGGAACCGGTCAGCAGGCGTGCCTGGACGCTGAACCACGTCGCCGGTTTCGGTGTCGATATCGTTGACATTATAGTCCTTGGCGATCGCCTTAACGAAGGCGTTATCGTTTGGGTTCTTGTACTTCGCATCGAAGAACGGCCCATCAGGCTGTCCGAGGTTACGGAAGCTCAACTGGTTCATCGAGTGACAGGCTGAACAGACTTCCCGATAGACCTTGTAGCCCCGCTGAACCTTAGCCGCATCGAAACGGCCGAAGGGGCCATCGGTGCTCAAGGAAAATTCCTTAGGCTCTTCTTCCGTGGTCTTAGCGAAGGCAGGAGCGGCGGAGGCTAGAAGCCCGACGACCGCTGCGATGGCGAATCCTTTGCGCAGCATCAGGCTCAACCCTTCTTCTCAGCAGAGTGGTTCAAAATCGAGGCCGTGATCGAATCCGGCACGGGGTCCGGTGTTTCGACGAGGCCGAGGACCGGCATCACGATCAAGAAATAGGCGAAATAGTAGGCCGTAGCGATACGCGACAACCACACGAAGTTCAGACCAATCGGGTCACCGGACGCCGTGGAGCCCACTTGGAACACCATATTGTCGGGCAACTCGCCGCCGCACCAGCCCAAGATCAAGCAGGTCAGGACGAACAGGAAGAAGAACACCCGTGCCGTTGGGCGATAGCGCAAGGACTTGACCTTGGACGTATCCAGCCAAGGCAGGACAAACAGGACACCAATGGCACCGAACATCAGCAGCGCGCCGCCGAGCTTGTCGGGAACCGCGCGCAAGATCGCGTAGAACGGCAAGAAGTACCATTCTGGAACGATGTGAGTTGGTGTCACCAAGGGGTTGGCGGGGATATAGTTGTCCGCATGGCCCAAAGCGTTTGGCTGGAAGAACACGAACACCGAGAACAGGATCAAGAACAGGACCATGGCAAAGCCGTCCTTCACCGTCGCGTACGGGGTGAAGGGGACCGTGTCTTCCTTGGACTTGGGATCAATGCCTGATGGATTGTTCTGGCCGGTCACGTGCAGCGCCCAAACGTGCAGGATCACAACACCAGCGATCATGAACGGCATCAGGAAGTGCAGCGAGAAGAAGCGGTTCAGGGTGGGATTATCCACCGCAAAGCCGCCCCAGAGCCAGGTCGTGATGCTCTCACCGACGATTGGGAATGCGCCCAGCAGGTTGGTGATCACCACCGCGCCGTGGAACGACATCTGACCCCAAGGCAACACATAGCCCATAAAGGCTGTGGCCATCATCAAGAGGTAGATCACACAGCCAAGGATCCACAGCACCTCACGGGGGGCCTTGTAGGATCCGTAATAGAGGCCGCGGAACATGTGCATATAGACCGCAAACAGGAACATTGAGGCCCCGTTGGCGTGCACATAGCGGATCAACCAGCCGTGGTTCACGTCGCGCATGATGTGCTCGACGCTGTTAAAGGCGTGATCCACATGCGGCACATAGTGCATGGCCAGAATGATGCCGGTGATGATCTGCGTCATCAGGCACAGCGAAAGAATGCCGCCGAACGTGTACCAATAGTTCAGGTTCTTCGGGGTCGGATAGTCGACGAAGCTGTCATAGCCCAGTCGAATAATAGGAAGACGCGAGTCCAGCCAGCGCGTGAAACCGGTCTTCGGTTCGTAGGTCGAGTGTCCGCTCATCTGCGCATCAACCGATCTTAACCTTGGTGTCGGA
>JBEGOG010000265.1:0-3187 GCA_041182125.1 Pseudomonadota bacterium | reverse complement strand
TATACTGAAGCGCGATCACTACGCGCTTGTTGGTCGGTATGTTGACGCCTGCAATACGGGCCACGCCTTTAATCTCCTCGTCACGCGGTTGAACGCAAAGGTCAAGAATCAGCCAACTGCCACAAATGGCACAGCCGACGCCTTCTTCGCGCCCTTTCGCGGAAGCGCACCGTTATAGGGACGATTGCGTTTCCGTCAACAGCTCAAAACACAAAAGGTGCTTTTCGCTAGGTCAAATATGTCAACTCGGTCTCATCAATTGGGATGAAACCAAATCAACGGTGAATGTCACTTTCCTGCCGAAGCAAGAGCAGCGTCTATAGCCTCAGCAACAGCTTCCACTGTTGCCATGCCGTCCAACTCGACCAGTTTGCCCTGATCCTTGTAGTAAGGGAGCAGCGGGGCGGTTTGTTCATTGTAGGCGGCAAGCCGGGTCACAAAGACCTCTGGATTGTCATCCGAACGTCCTTCGGCGGCGAACCGCTTGCCGATACGTTCAATCAGAGCTGCGTCGTCAACCTTGAGTCTAATGACCAGGTCAATAGCCGCGCCCCGCGCCGAAAGCATTTTGTCCAACTCTTGGGCCTGCGCAATGGTGCGCGGGAAACCATCAAAGATCGCGCCACCAGCGGCCTCAGTCTCTGGTAGGCGCTCTTCAATCAGAGCAATAACGATATCGTCGGAGACGAGCTGCCCGCCATCCATGATGGCCGCAACCCGCAGTCCAAGCTCCGAGCCCGAGGTCCGAGCCGCGCGCAGCATGTCACCTGTAGACAGTTGCACCATGCCACGCCCGGACACCAGACGCTTGGCTTGAGTGCCCTTCCCTGCGGCCGGAGGCCCGAACAGAATAAGGTTCATTTGGAGCGTCCCCCACGCAGCTTCGACTTCTTAATCAAACCCTCATACTGGTGAGACAGCAAGTGCGATTGGATCTGGGCAACCGTATCCATGGTCACAGTCACCACGATCAAGATCGAAGTCCCCCCCAGATAGAATGGTGCATTATAGAAGCCGATCAGGGCCTCAGGCATGAGACAGACCAAGGTGATGTAGCCAGCCCCAACAAAGGTCAGACGGGTCAACACATAGTCGAGATATTCAGCCGTACGCTTGCCGGGGCGAATGCCAGGCAGGAAGCCACCATATTTACGAAGGTTCTCCGCCGTATCATCGGGGTTGAACACGATCGAGGTGTAGAAGAACGAGAAGAAGATGATCAGGCCTGCGTAAAAGACCATAAACAAGGGCTGACCGTGTTGAAGCTGGCCGACCATGCCGGGAACCCACTGCGCCCATGCGGGCAGGTCCGCCGTGGCCAGGAAGCCCATCGCCGTGGCCGGAAGTAGAAGCAGGCTGGATGCGAAGATCGGAGGGATGACCCCGGCCGTGTTGATCTTCAACGGCATGAAGGAGGTTTCACCGCCATAGACGCGGTTGCCCTGCTGACGCTTAGGATACTGGACCAGCAGCCGGCGCTGCGAGCGCTCGATGAAGACGATGGCCAAAACCACGACCACAGCCAAGGCACTGATCATAAACATGGCAAAGCCGGACAGAGCACCCTGCTGGGTCAAGGTCAGCATCTGCCAGATGCCCCGCGGCAGCACCGCAACGATGCCCGCAAAGATAATCAAGGACACCCCATTGCCAACGCCGCGGCTAGTGATCTGCTCACCGAGCCACATCAGGAACAGGGTGCCGCCCGTCAGGGTCACAATGGTGGAGACGATAAAGAACATACCCGGATTGTCGACGAGGCCAGGGCTGTTTTGCAGACCAAAGGCAATACTGGCCGACTGGAACAGGGCCAAAACAACGGTCAGATATCGGGTATATTGGTTGAGCTGCTTGCGCCCCGCCTCGCCGCCCTCTTTGCGCAGCTTCTCCCACGGGGGATAGACCGTGCCCATCAGCTGGACGATGATCGAGGCAGAAATATAGGGCATGACGTTCAAGGCGAATACCGCCATGCGCTCCACAGCGCCGCCTGAGAACATGTTGAACATGCCCAAAATACCCTTGGACTGGCCATCAAAGGCGCGCGTAAACGCTGCCGGATCAATGCCAGGAATAGGGATATAGGTGCCGAGGCGGTACACCACCAAAGCAAGGAGGGTGAACCAGATACGCTTATGAAGCTCCGTGGCCTTTGCGAAAGACCCGAAGTTCATATTGGCAGCGAGTTGTTCTGCGGCCGAAGCCATAAGCACCCCCTAGGGCGATTTCAGAAAACGTGGCGAGAAGCCGATGTCATCAAGGACGAAACCGGTTTCGCTTTTAAAGGATGGAGCCGAAAGGCTGCCATCCTTTAAAAGAACGACTAGGCTTCAGCGGCGACCTTGACCACGACCTTCTTCGTCGTGGTGACCGAACCGCCGGCAGCTTCCACTGCGGCAATGGCCGAAGGGGTCGCCGAATTGACCGTGATGTTCAGCTTCACGCCGATATCGCCATGGCCCAAGAGACGAACGCCGTCCAACTCGCGACGAATCACGCCAGCGGCGATCATCGACGCCGCATCTACAGGCTTGTTCGCGTCCAAACGACCGGCTTCAATGGCCTTGGCCAAACGCCACAGGTTCACCTCGGCATAGTCCTTGGCAAAAATATTATTAAAGCCGCGCTTGGGCATACGCATGTGAAGGGGCATCTGGCCGCCTTCAAAACCGTGGATCGCCACGCCCGAGCGTGACTTCTGACCCTTGACGCCGCGACCGGCGGTCTTGCCCTTACCCGAACCCGGGCCACGGCCGACACGCATGCGGCCCTTAGAGGCGCCTTCGTTATCACGAATTTCGTTGAGCTTAGTCATGAGCCTCTCCTGAGAGCTAAACGCCAGACCAAACAGTCCGACTCGGCGGGATGTGGTGTGTACCTGAAAAAAGACGGCACCTGCAAGCTAGAAGCCCAGGTGCCGCCCTTTAGAATTCAGGCCTTTTCTTCGAGAACTGCAACCAGGTGAGCCACCTTGGCCACCATGCCACGAACCGAAGGGGTATCTTCGAGGGTCGAGACGCGGCCCATACGGTTAAGTCCGAGGCCCGCCAAGGTAGCGCGCTGGTCGTTCTTACGACGGATGGGGCTGCCGGTCTGCTGAATGACGATCTTTGCCATTGTTGTAATCCTTAGCCTTCGGAGGCGTCAGGGGCAGACGCGCCATCGGCACGACGGCCAATGATATCGC
>JBEGOG010000264.1:0-3483 GCA_041182125.1 Pseudomonadota bacterium | reverse complement strand
TCCATGTCCCCCGGCTCGACCGGCTGGTTCGCGGGCCGCCCGACCATCTCGCCGGTGATCCGGGTCTATAGCTGCCTCATCGACCGCACCACCCTGTCGCCCAAGGTCGATTTGGCCGGT
This sequence comes from Pseudomonadota bacterium, assembly GCA_041182125.1. Lineage (GTDB taxonomy): Bacteria > Pseudomonadota > Alphaproteobacteria > Caulobacterales > Caulobacteraceae > CAISGS01. Next base: position 3,363 of record JBEGOG010000264.1, on the reverse strand, counting down.
CAGACCTTTGAGGTCGCTGTCATCGAACCGGCGCGCCGTTTCACCCCCGATCAGATCGAACGGCCGGATGTGTCTGACCTTGTGATCAGTCCTTCAGCGGCCAATGACGAAGAGATGGTAGAGGTCGATCTGATCGATATTGCTTGGGCAAGGTCCGGCGATCCGGCGATAAGGGCGACTCGTTCAATGTCGGCGTCATCGCCCGCAAGCCCGAACTGCTGCCCTATATCCGCGCGGCTTTGAGCGAAGAGGCGGTCCTTGGATTTCTGGCCCACGAGTTCGAGGGCGGGCGCAAACCCAGCGTCGCACGCTTTGATCTGCCCGGTATGACGGCGATCAACCTTCTTTGCCAAAACGCGTTGGGTGGCGGACAGCTAGCGACCCTGCGGCTCGATGCGCTTGCCAAGGGCAAGGCGCAGCAATTGCTGGAGTTCCCGGTCAAGGTTCCGGCGCGGTTGGTCTGAGGGATAAGAAAACAAGGCCCCCTACGGCCCTTCGGGCCACTTCCCCCAATGGGGTAAGATCTCGGCGCTCTAAATCTTCCCCCTTTGGGGGACGTACCGGCGCAGCCAAGGTGGGGGTTTTTTCCAAACACAATCCACGATAGATTCGTTGAAGCCCCATCACGAGCCATCCATGCGCCAGCGCCACCTTGCCTCTTCGACCGTTTTTGTCCTGCTCAAACGGCAAGATCAGGTCTGCCTGATCAAACGGGCCGCGACCGGGTGGCTTGATGATCACTATAGCCTGCCCGCAGGCGGGGTTGAGGCGGGCGAGACCCTTAGGGCGGCCGCGCAGCGCGAGGCGCTAGAAGAGGTGGGTATAGAGATCGCGCTTGAGGACCTAGCCCTAGGTCACATCCTTCACTGCCGCTCTGGAACCCAAGATTGGACGGGCCACCTCTTCGTCACAGACCGTTGGCGGGGTGAGCCCTTCATCGCCGAGCCGGACAAACATAGCGATCTGGGCTGGTATAGCTTGGCGGACTTGCCAGACCCAATGGTGCCCTATGTGCGCCACGCCCTCGCTGAATTTGCGCGGGGCGAGGCCTATAGCGAATATGGCTGGGATTAGGAGCTTCATCGTGCTTCGACAGGCTCAGTATGAGGAAAGTCGCGCATAGTTTTTCCGCGTCATTGCGAGGCGTGAAGCGCCGAAGCAACCTAGGGGAACAGCCACTTAGGTCCGCGTCAGACCCCTGGGTTGCTTCGCTTCGCTCGCAATGACGCGTTAGGATAACAAGGCTCACCTCCCCATCTGGGGGAAGTACCGGCGCAGCCGGGGTAGGGGGTTGTGGTGCAAACCAACACAGGCTCTAAGCGCACACCACACAGGAGCTCCCGATGGAAACCCGCGACAGCAACGGCACAATCTTGGCCGATGGCGACAATGTCACCTTGATCAAGGATTTGAAGGTCAAGGGCACCTCGGTGACGCTCAAGCGCGGCACCTTGGTCAAGGGGATCCGGCTAACCGGCGACCCGGACGAGATCGAATGCCGCGTGGAAAAGGTCAAGGGACTGGTCCTACGCACCGAGTTCGTCAAAAAAGCTTAAGCCCCCTACCCGCAACTGGCCCGCGACAAGATGGGGCAGATTGTGCAATGTCACTGCTCGAGACAGTTCAGGGGCGATTTCTATGCAGCGGCGGTTTTCTTATTTTGTCGCGGGGGCCATGGTCCTCGGCATCCTCGTCGGGTTTTTGATCAACCAGACCATTACTGACCCAGCACAGATCAAGGCTGTCGCGGGTGGCTTCAATGTCGTCACCGACATTTTCCTTCGCCTGATCAAGATGATTATCGCCCCTTTGGTGTTCTCCACCCTCGTGGTCGGGATCGCCCATATGGAAGACGCCGCCGCTATCGGCCGGGTTGGGGCCAAGACCATGGGCTGGTTCATCACCGCCTCGATTGTCTCCCTGAGCATCGGCCTGATCATGGTTCATCTGATCTCGCCTGGCGTTGGCCTGAACATTCCCTTGCCCGATGCGACGGCGGTCAGCACGGTCGATGCCACCACCCTGTCCTTCAAGGATTTCATCACCCATCTGGTGCCCAAATCTATCGTTGAGGCCATGGCCAATAACGAGATCTTGCAGATCGTAGTGTTCTCCATCTTTGTCGGCACCGCCATCGCCTCGATCGATGACAAGGCCCCAGCCGTTCTTCAGCTTGCCGAGCAGGTGTCGCAGGTCATGCTGAAGATCACCGGCTATGTGATGCTGTTCGCCCCCTTCGCGATCTTTGCGGCGCTCGCCTCAACCGTGGCCACACAGGGCCTGATCGTTCTTCTCAGCTATGCGAAGTTTGTCGGGGGCTTCTATCTGTCGCTTGGCGTGCTTTGGGGCCTGCTGCTTGTCGCGGCCATAGCCGTTATCGGGGCCAGAGGCATTGGCCTGTTTTCCGCCGTGCGAGAGCCGGTCCTCTTGGCCTTCTCGACCGCCAGTTCTGAAGCCGCCTATCCACGCACGCTCGAACAGCTCCAGAAGTTTGGTGTGTCGCGTAAGATTGCCAGCTTTGTTCTGCCGCTCGGCTATTCGTTCAATCTCGATGGCTCGATGATGTACTGCACCTTCGCGACCCTGTTCATCGCGCAGGCCTATGGTATCGAGCTGAGCATCGGCCAGCAGATCATGATGCTGCTGCTCTTGATGGTCACCTCGAAGGGCATTGCTGGGGTTCCGCGCGCCTCGCTCGTCGTCATCGCTGCGACGCTCGGCTATTTCAAGATCCCCGAGGCGGGCCTGCTCCTGATCCTTGCGGTCGACCACCTGCTCGATATGGGCCGCAGCGCCACCAATGTGGTGGGCAACTCGGTCGCCTCCGTTGTCGTCGCCAAGTGGGAAAATCAGCTGGAGACGCCAGAGCCAGAAACCGCCAAGAGCTAGGGCGCATTACAGCCTAGGCCGAAGTTAGATCCCGGTCCTTTGCAGGGGACGATCGGATTGAGCAAGGTCCGCTCTTTAAGCCGGGCCTGTTGGCGCGCTATCTCGTCATATTCGGCCCGCTTGCGCGGATCGATAGGGGCCAGCCGCTCGGGGGTAGTCTGATCCCTGGCCGTACGGCCCCACTGCTGCAGACAGCGGGTCTTGTCAGTATCGGACCGCAGAGACTGCAGGGCGTCTGAGCAGCCGACCAACCCCTTAAAGGGCAGTGGAAAGGCCCCTGACTTGGCGGGGGGGGCCATTGGGCATGGGCATCACCGGCAAGGGCGCAGATAGGGGCAGAGGCGCAGGCGATGGCCTAGGGCCTGTCGCCCGGCGTTGGGTCCGGGCCTTCACCGTCGAGGTGGGCGTAATCTTGAACGGCGGATAGAGGCTGATCACCACGGCTGGAACGGCAGACGGCGGTGGGACATCCGG
>JBEGOG010000263.1:0-3964 GCA_041182125.1 Pseudomonadota bacterium | reverse complement strand
TTATCAAAAAATATGGCTATCAGCAGCAAAAACATCCACAGTATGACGGTTGCCATACTGAAACCAGTTAATGATATTACAACAACCACCGCCAATAACGCGGTTAAAAATCCTGACCTATCCTCCGCCACATCGAAAACCTGCCCCATTTGCCAAATGGATGCTGCGAAGCTTAAGCTCGCTAGGGCTAAGAGAAGATCGCTCGCGATAAGCTTCTGTCGATGGTTCGCCCACGCCGCTAGCCCTGATGCCGTGACAAAGACACTGATGGATAGGCCAAAGTTGAGCAAAGGTGGCGCTGTGATCCAGCAGGACGCGACCGTCGCCAAGGTGGCAAGGCAGAGCAGAGCACCCGAGAGCAAAAAGAGAATCGGCGCGGGCCTAGCGGGCCATGGCCCCGACTGAACTGCGCCCTCGCCTATGTGATCGACCATAGCGCCACTCCCGGATTAACGGTGAAACGCTAACACGCCATCTCAGATTGTCAAAACCTATGGGCGCAAAAACAAAAAGGGCCAGTCCAGCGGACCAGCCCTTTTCGAAATTTAGCGGCCTTAAAAGGCTTAGGCGGCGGCTTGCGCGGCGATCTTTGCCTTGAGCTGGCGCTTGATGCGCACGGCGCGCAGCGACAGGTCGGCGTCAGGTGCCTTGACCAGGAACACGTCCAAACCGCCACGGAAATCCAAGGTCCGCAGGGCGGCGTTGGTAATACGCAGACGGAAGGACTGGCCGAGCACTTCGGACTGAAGCGTTACGTCTTGACGTTAGAGTGGCTCACATTGTTGCCGACCATAGGGCCAACACCGGTGAGTTCGCAGCGGCGCGACATCGCTCAAACCTTCGAAAAAGAAACATGGACCCGCGAAAGGCTTCCGCGAGAGAGGGGGCGATATAGGCCACCTGCGCCGTGCACGTCAAGGCTAAGGATGAGTTTCTGCCTCATTGTCTGATTTGGCCATCAATCGGCCCAGTTTTACAACGAGGAGTGAGCTCTCTTACCACCCCTTCAACCCAGCCTCAGTCTTGTCCTATAAGAGGGCGAAAACGTTTCGTTCGGAGACACTCTATGACCGGCAGCCGCCGTTCCATCGCCTTGCGCTCTGCCGCCCTAGTCGTGGCGCTGGCCACCCTCGCCTCGCCAGCCCTTGCCCAGGGCCCAGCGCCTGTGGTCACCGATGCCAAGCCCATGAAGCTAGACCTCGGCTATGACGGCCGCCTCTATATCAAGGTTCTCGACATTCAGTTCAATCAGACCGCCAGCCCCGAGGCCTTTACCTCTAAGGTGCGGTTAGTGACCTACGGCCTGCTGCGGGCCTTTCGCAAACTGGATATGCGAGCCTATGCTCAAGGTCGGGTTAGCGAGGGTGAACCCCAGCCCGGCTACATCACCCACCAGAACATCGACGGAAAGCGTAATCGCAAGGTCAATGCGACTTGGTCGGGCTCCGACGTCCTTACGACCTCGACACCGACCTTTGACAATATGGGCGATCCGCCAGCGACAAGGACACAGCGCGTTACGGCAGCTGATCCCTTGACCAACTTCATGCGCATGACCCTCGCCAGCAGCCAAGAAGGCCCCTGTCAGGGCAAGGCGCGGTTCTATGACGGCAAACAACTCTACGAACTGGATTTTGCAGGGCCCAAGCCTTACCGGCTCGGCAACCGTGAAAAACGATTCGGACTGGTCAATCCGCTGCGCTGCACCGTGCGCTATATTGAGGTGGCCGGTTTCAAGAAAAAGGCCGTTGAGGACAAGAGCGGCGGCCTGAGGCGGCCGATCACAACCGACTGGGCACAGGTCGGCGTCGGTGGCCCTTGGGTGCTGTCGTCCCTGTCCGCGGAGACGCCCCTAGGCGATGCCGTGATCGAGTTGGCGCGCATGAACATGGAAGGCACCCGCCCCTAGCCGTTCCGAGCCATTTAGAACGAGGTTGTGGTTAACGCGCGTTATGATACTATATCTGGTATAGAACAAACACCGAATCGGCCGATGTCGCTGATTCGGTCATGATTCGTTTCCCTGTCGTTCAGGCGAAATGTGAATTTCTGTTAAGCCCCACATTCCTGTTGAAGCTTCTGCTAGGGCCTTGCCGTGGGCCTGAGTCCGCTCCACCTTGAGATCATGAGTGATCGGCCCTCAGGAGCAGCGCCCGCACGGCTTGTCGCCGTCTTAGGGCCCACCAATACCGGCAAGACCCATCTGGCGGTCGAGCGGATGCTGGGCCATGCCTCGGGTATGATTGGCCTGCCCCTTCGGCTGCTAGCCCGCGAGATCTATGAGCGGATCGTCAAGGCAAGGGGGGCGCGCTGCGTGGCCCTGATCACGGGCGAGGAAAAGATCATCCCGCCGCGTCCGTCCTATTATGTCTGCACGGTCGAGGCGATGCCGCTGAACCGCGAGGTCGAGTTTCTGGCGGTGGACGAGATCCAGCTCTGCGCCGACCCTGCGCGCGGTCACGTCTTCACCCAGCGCCTACTCCATGCGCGCGGCAGTTGCGAGACCATGTTCCTTGGCGCAGGAACGCTCGCCCCCTTGATCCGCCGCCTCCTGCCCGACGCAGAGTTCGTCACACGGGAGCGGTTCTCGAAACTGACCTATGACGGCCCAAAGAAGCTCAGCCGCCTGCCCCGGCGCAGCGCGGTCGTCGCCTTCTCCACCGATGCGGTCTACGCCATTGCCGAGCTGATCCGACGCCAGCGCGGCGGCGCGGCTGTGGTCATGGGCTCGCTCAGTCCCCGAACCCGCAATGCTCAGGTCGCGCTCTATCAGTCGGGCGAGGTGGACTTTCTGGTCGCCACCGATGCGATCGGCATGGGCCTGAACATGGATGTTGACCATGTCGCCTTTGCGGGCCTGCGCAAGTTTGATGGCAAGCGCACCCGCTGGCTCTATCCGCAGGAGATCGGTCAGATCGCGGGCCGGGCGGGCCGTTTCCGTTCGGACGGCACCTTTGGCGTGACCGGCGAATGTCCCGAAATGGACGAGGATCAGGTCGCTGCGGTCGAAAACCATGCCTTCGAATCGATTTCCGCCGCCGAATGGCGAAATTCGCGGCTGGAGTTCCAGTCTCTACCCGCCCTAATCCGCAGCCTCGCCGAGCCGCCGTCCCGCGATGGGCTAAAGCTGGCCGAGGAAAGCCTCGACGAGACCGCCCTTCGGCGCATGGCGCTGGACGAGGATGTCGCGCGCCGATGCCGGGACAAGTCCAATCTGATGCGGCTGTGGGATGTCTGTCAGACACCCGACTTTCGTAAGACGACGCTGGATGATCACCTGCGTATGGTCCACGACCTGTTCATGCCCTTGACGCAAGGCTCTCGGCGCGCGCCCACCGACTGGATCGCTGAGCAGTTTAGAGCGCTAGACCGGCTCGACGGCGACATCGATGCTCTTTCCGGTCGCCTATCGAGCGTGCGCACCCTCGCCTATATCGCCAATCGGCCAGACTGGCTGGTTGATCCGGCCCACTGGCAAGGCCAGACCAAAACCTTGGAAGAGCGGCTGTCGGACACGCTGCACGAGCGCCTGATGCAGCGCTTCATCGACCGGCGCACCAGCGCCCTCATGCACGGCCTACGTCAGCGCGAAGATCTGCTGGCGGGCCTAGGCCTAGATGGCACAGTCACGGTCGAGGGCCATTTTGTCGGCCAGCTCAGCGGCCTGCACTTTGTCCCGGCTCAAGGCGAGAGCGAACTGGAAGACAAGGCCTTGCGGGCCGCAGCTCAGCGAGCGGTGGGGCCTGAAATTACCAGACGGCTTGGCACAATCGCGGCCGAGCCGGACGAGGCCTTCGCCCTGATGCCCGATGGGGCGGTGCTGTGGCACGGGCAAGCGGCAGGCAAGCTGGAACTATCACGCCTCTTTGCACCGCGCGTGCGGCTGTGTGGTGAGTTGGGCCCTACGCGTGCGCGCGAGCGGGCCACCCGGCGGTTGGAGGCCTTCCTCGCCGCAGAGGCAGGG
>JBEGOG010000262.1:0-5193 GCA_041182125.1 Pseudomonadota bacterium | reverse complement strand
CTTTGGCGCAACTACTTGAATGGGTATCGTAATGTATCGCTGAGTTCGCGACTCGCAGCGAGATCAATGATGGTATGGGGGGAAGGAGCGATGGCTCCCCGGGCAGGACTCGAACCTGCGACAAGTCGGTTAACAGCCGACTGCTCTACCAACTGAGCTACCGGGGATCAGCAATCGCTGAGGGAGGCACCGTATAGGATGGACATTCCGGCGGCGCAAGCGTCCGATGCATGTTCTGTGACAAAAAAAGAGCCCGGCGCGAGGCCGGGCCAAATCAAGTCGTGATGGTGGGTTGTCTTCTCAGAAGACCCGCTGAAATTGCGCTGCGCCGGTTAATCAGAGATTAAACTTAACGGCCGCGAAAGGCTGTTTCGCAGAAATCCGCAAGGACTGAAGCGCTGAAGGGCGGGGGAGTTGGAGGCCTGGTCGAGATTCGAACTCGAGTACACGGCTTTGCAGGCCGCTGCGTAACCACTCCGCCACCAGGCCATCCCACCAGGCCATCCGGTGTTACTTGCGACGCGAGGCCGCTAGCGGAGGGCGTTGGCTATCAGAACAAATTGCGCGGGGCAATGGGCAGACTGTCAGTTGCGCATCAAACATCCGTAAGCGCGCATTGCCTTTCAGGCCTCCCCGGACCTATAAGCGGATAAATCACACCATCAGCACAGAGTCTGGCTCTGGGCTGCCGACGCAAGGCATGGGTTTCATGACGTTTGATTTTCGCGCCGCTCGACTGACCATGGTCGAGAGCCAGGTCCGCACCAGTGATGTGACCGACACCGACCTTCAGGACGCGATGCGGACGATCCCTCGCGAGCGCTTCTGCCCTGAAGGCAAGGCCTTCCTTGCCTATGCCGAAACCGAGATCGAATATGCGCCCGGCCAGTTCTTGATGGCCCCGCGCGATATTGCCAAGCTGCTGCAGCTTCTGAAGCCCCGTTCGGGTGAGACCGCTCTGGCCATCGCCGCCCCCTATGCCGCCGCTGTGCTGCGTCAGATGGGTCTGACGGTGATGGAGCAGGGGGGGCATGACCCTGTCGCCAAGGCTGCCTATGATGTCATCGTGTCTGAGGGCGCTGTGCACCAGGCTCCGCAAGCTTGGCTGGACGGCCTGAACACCACGGGCCGCATGGGGGTGGTTGAGCGCTCTGGCCCCATGGGCAAGGCCAAGATTTTTGTGCCCGGTGAAGAAGGTTTCGGTGCGCGCGACGGATTTGACGCGGCCCCGCGTTTCATTAGCGGCTTTGAACCGAAAGTCAGTTTTGCCCTTTGATTGCCATAGGGATCGGCCGCAATTGGCCGGTTGTGAATAAAGCTTAATTCGCCTTGGCTAATCAGGCACGTTAGATAGATATTATAAGATGGGTGATCTAAGAGATTACCCCTTGGGTTGATCAGGGAATAGTTCGATGCGCTCCAACCTCCGTCAGATCCTTTCGACCGCCGTTGGCGCCGTGGCGCTCATGGGGGCCTTTGCGGCTCCTGTCGCGGCGGAGACCCTGCCCGAGGTCATCGCCTTGGCCTATCAGTCCAATCCCACCCTCCTGTCCCAGCGCGCTCAGCTCCGCGCTCAGGAGGAGACCTACAGTCAAGCCCGGGGCGGTTTTCGTCCGACCGTGTCCTTGGGCGCGTCGAACCGCGACACCAACACCCAGGGCGGCCCTGACTATTCCTACAACTCTGCCAGCATAACCGCGTCGCAGGCGATCTTTACCGGTGGTCGGACCGCTAATGCCTTGCGCTCAGCCGAAGCCCAGATCTTGGCCGCCCGCGCCGGTCTTCGCCGCACCGAAGCCTCGGTCATGCAGACCGTCATTCAGGCCTATATCGACGTGCGCCGGGACATGGAAAGCCTGCGTATCCGGCAAGAGAATGTCGCGGTTCTGAAGCGCCAACTCGAAGAGGCCAAGGCGCGCTTCGAAGTCGGTGAAATTACCAAGACCGACGTCAATCAGGCCGCAGCCCGCTATGCTGCTGCTCAGGCCCAACTGGCCGCAGCCCAATCGCAACTGGCCAGCAGCCGCGCGGGCTATACCTCAGTCGTGGGTCAAGCCCCCGGTGATCTGGCCCAAGAGCCGGAATTGAGCCAAATCCCAGCCTCGGTCGATGAGGCCTTCGCCCAGGCGGAGCGCAACAGCCCGATCCTGCAGCAGGCCGACTATGCTGAGCAGGCCTCGCGCGCGCGGATCGCAGCGGCCAAGTCCGAGCTGATGCCGTCCGTATCGTTGCAGGCGCAGTTGGCCTTTACCGATCAGGCTGCCGCCCTTTCTGGACGTGATTCCGGGAACTATGACCGCAACCTGACGACCTCGGCCGTCCTGTCGCAGCCGCTCTTTGCTGGCGGCGTGACCGCATCGCGTATCCGTCAAGCCGTCGAAAGCAATGTCAGCGATCGTTTGCAAATGGATGTGGCCCACCGTTCGGTGGTGCAGTCGGTCTCGCAAGCCTGGGCTCAACTGTTAGCGACCCGCAGTGCCATCACCGCCAACGAAGAGCAGGTCCGGGCAACGACGGTCGCCTTTGAAGGCACCAAGCAGGAAAACCAAGTCGGTCTGCGCACCACGCTGGACGTGCTGAACGCTGAGCAGGAACTGCGCAATGCTCAGCTCTCGCTGGTCAATGCCCGCCGCGATTCCTATCTTGCCGGTGCCCAACTGCTGAACGCGATGGGCGCTTTAGAGGCGCGTAACCTCAGCGCCGGTGTCACGGTCTATGACGCCGAAGGGCGGTTCAAGTCGATCAAGTCTGGCTGGACCATCACCCCTTGGGACAAGGTCGTTGAGGCCATCGACGGCATCGGCTCGCGCAAGATTGAGTCGCGCCAGCCCGCTGAAGACGCACCAATGGCGACGGCAAAGCCCTCGGGCGGCCGCTAACACCCTCGGTTGGATAGAAAAATCCCGGTTATTGGGCCTTTGCGGCGCTTAAATGGGTCTGTTTACATCTTCGAAATTGCCTCTGGGGCCGCTCGCGCTTAGCCTATGGCCAATTGCTCGCCTTAACCCTGACGACGGTGGCCCTGCTCATGTCCGAACCGACCTCTCAAGAACCGACCATGGAGGAGATTCTCGCCTCGATTCGGCGGATCATCTCTGAGGATGAGGTCCCGGCAGCCGAGGGCGAACAGCCTCAAGACCCTGAGACCGAAGAAGAGCCCGACTACCAGCCGATGGAAGAGGTGTTTGAGGCACCCGAACCAGAGCCGGTGATCGAACCGGTCTTTGCCGCTGACGACGATGTCCTCGATTTGACCGAACCCTATGAGACCCCCGCGCCGGCCGCGCCCGTATTTCAGTCCGACGACTTGGAAGCCTACGCACCGCCGCCGACGGCAGCCCCGGTGCCGATGCCTGTTATTGAAGACGCCATTGTCAGCCATGTCGCTGAGGTCGCTGCCGCATCGGCCTTTGGACATCTGGCTCAGACCATCGCCATGCCGGGCCATGGCCGCACGCTCGAGGATGTGGTTCGTGAGCTGCTGCGTCCCTTGCTGAAGACTTGGCTTGACGAGAATCTTCCCACCATCGTGCAGGCGACGGTCGATGAAGAGGTGGCGCGAATCTCGCGTCGCCGCCTTTAGGCCCGATAAAATAGGTCTCTGAATCCTATATTTCCCAAGCTAGCCCGCCGATGGGCCGCTAAGCGGCTTCGCAATCGTCGTCGGCTTCGCAATCGTCGTGGGGGGCTGCTATAGATTGGCAACGGCGCATCAACCGCGCCGATGTGATTGGTCATGCTCGAAAAAACCTACGATCCCAAAACCGCCGAACCTCGTCTCTACGCCCAGTGGGAAAAGTCAGGGGCGTTCCAGCCCTCGGACGACCCTGCGGCTGAACCGTTCAGCATTGTCATTCCGCCGCCGAATGTGACGGGTTCGCTGCATGTTGGCCATGCCTTGAACAATACGCTTCAGGACGTCCTGACGCGCTTTGAGCGTATGCGCGGCAAGGCGGCTCTGTGGCTTCCCGGAACCGACCATGCCGGTATCGCCACCCAGATGGTGGTGGAGCGCCAGTTGGCCGCTGAGGGGGGACCCACGCGCCGCGAGCTTGGCCGCGAAGCCTTTGTCGATAAGGTCTGGGACTGGAAGGCCACCTCGGCCGGATCGATCCAGAACCAGCTTCGTCGTCTGGGGGTCTCCTGCGACTGGAGCCGCGAGCGCTTTACCCTCGATGAGGGCCTGTCCGAGGCCGTTCGCAAGGTCTTTGTCACCCTGCATAAGCAGGGCCTGATCTACCGGGACAAGCGTCTGGTCAATTGGGATCCGCAGTTCCAGACCGCCATTTCCGACCTTGAGGTCGAGCAGCGCGAGGTGGACGGCTTTTATTGGCACTTTGCCTATCCGCTCGAGGATGGCTCGGGCGAGATCGTGGTTGCGACCACCCGTCCTGAAACCATGCTGGGCGATACGGCGGTGGCTGTGCACCCGAAGGATGAGCGCTATCAGCATCTGATCGGCAAGTTCGTGCGCCTGCCGATCGTCGGGCGTCTGATCCCCATCGTGGCCGATGAGTATGCTGACCCTGAAAAGGGCTCTGGCGCGGTGAAGATCACGCCGGCTCATGATTTCAACGACTTCCAGGTCGGCAAGCGCAACAATCTGCCGCTGATCAATATTCTCGATGATTTCGGCAAGATCGCGGGCGATGTGCCTGCGGATTATCTCGGCCTTGACCGGTTCGTGGCCCGCAAGGCCATTGTCGCCAAGTTCGAAGAACTCGGTCTGCTGCGCGAGATCGAGAAGACCCGTCACACCGTCCCGCACGGTGACCGCTCCGGCGTCGTGATCGAGCCCTATCTGACCGATCAGTGGTTCGTCGATGCCCACACCTTGGCTCAGCCTGCGATTAAGGCGGTAGAGCAGGGCGATACGGTCTTTGAACCGCGCAACTGGGAAAAGACCTATTTCGAGTGGCTCCGCAATATCGAGCCCTGGTGCGTGTCGCGCCAGCTCTGGTGGGGCCATCGTATTCCGGCCTGGTACGGCCCAGATGGCACCATCTTTGTCGAAGAGACGGAAGCCGAGGCCAAGGCGGCGGCTTTGGCCCACTATGGCAAGGCTGAGGCCCTGCATCAGGACGAAGATGTTCTGGACACCTGGTTCTCGTCGGCCCTGTGGCCCTTCTCGACCATGGGCTGGCCCAAGGATACGGAAGATCTCAAGCGGTTCTATCCGACCCACACGCTGGT
>JBEGOG010000261.1:0-3224 GCA_041182125.1 Pseudomonadota bacterium | reverse complement strand
GTTGAAATACCTGAAAGGACGTTCGCAGCATTAACGGCGGTTGCCTGAACGTCCGCAATGGGTCGGGAGCGGACGGTCGCCCACGGGTGGAAAGCGGACCGTCGCCTAAGGGTGGTTCGCGGACCGTGACTTGGCTAAAGAGGTTCTGGCTCAGGCTCGGGGCGTTGATAATTGAAGCGGTCAAAATTCCTTTTTATTGCGGTCTTGTTCGGCCTTGTCGCCATCGCCGGATTGGGATGGTTCATGTACACCTTGATGAACCCGGAATGTCCTGGTGCTCACCAAGGTTGCCGTCTCATTTGATAGTGATTTCGGCGCGATTTCTTGGGCGAAACCGCCAAGCATCCGCAACAGGATATGGAAAGTGATCGGTCGCCAAAGTCCGCTATGGGTCGAAAGCGGACTGTCGCCTGAGGGTGGTTAGCGGACGTCAGGTCCGCCCTACTGTGGAAGACGCCAGTTCTTTAGACGCCACGCGCGCTTGGGTGCCGGAGCGAGAAAGTAGCCGAGCACGCTACTCCCCGCGAAGAGGAGCATGGGAAGTCCCACGAACCCCAGAAGCCCGATTAGGAACCACGAAAAATCTTGGCTCAGGTTGACCGACGCGCTTTGGACGCCCCCCGATATCAGCATCCCCACGAAGGCTAACAGGTAGGCCGCTAAGGGCAGGGCGGCCCAAACCAGCAAGAGCCGTCGCCGCCAAAGGCCGAAGGCGGTAGCCCCAATCGCGAAGCCACCGATGAAGCCGAGCAGCAGGACCGAAACGAAGATTATCATCGGGCGACGGCCGCACGCTCGTCAGACTTCCGGCAAGTCCGCTTTGGGTCGGGAGCGGACGGTCGCACATGTGTAGTTAGCGGACCTTAGGTTTCCGGCTACTCGCAATGTTCCACCAGAAGATTAGCCCCGACGCCATCATCATGACGAGAACAAAAAATGCCCACAGCTTCACCGCAGTGAGGGTAGCCGATGGTGCACCGAGAAGCAGTTGCCGTGACGCAATCGCGTTCTCGATGATTAAGGGCAGTGGGTTCAGGACAAGCAACAACGCGCCAATTGGCCATGAAAACAATATGACCTTGCCCATCAGGATGAGAAAAAGAACGGAGTTTGGCTGAAGGTCGAACGAGCGGCTCATTCTGGCAGCTTAGTCGATCCAACATTTGCCGCGAAGTAATCCAAGGTCCGCTATGGGTCGGAAGCCGACCGTCGCCCAAGGGTGGAAAGCGGACGTATAGTTTCGAGGGTCGTCTCAGGGAGTTCCTCTCAGTTCCCGAAAACGGCTTAGCACCCGCTCTGTGTCGGGCAGGCCATCGACGAGAATGATCAGGTCCTCAGGGCGCGTCATATCTTCCAATCTGCCAATCACGGTAACGCCCAGCCCATTTCTGAGACTCACTCCAAAAAGTTCGGCTACCCGGAGATTGCCTCGCGGACATTGTGAGAAGTAGTCCCATGGAAGCTGCACCAGTTGCCGTGCACCGGAGCCCCAGAAGACCCGCTCTCGACGAATATCCATCACACGCGAGCCTTCTTCCTCCCGCATGTTCTCGATGGTCCCCCGGTAGAGGACCGTAGCCTCACGAAGCTGGCGATCCTCAACAGCACCTTGCTGCTCCGGCGTCCTCGGGACCGGGCTGCACGCAAGTGCTGTCACCGGCATCATGACCAGTCCCAAGACGACGAGAACGATTGCGCTCCGGCTCATAAGGCGACGGTCGCATTCGCGCTCAATGTCCGCAATGGGTCGGAAGCCGACCATCGCCTGAGGGTGGTTAGCGGACGTTCGATCTGACACTCTGGACGCATGTCACAAAATCAACGCGCCGTATCCAAGCTGCCTCCAGAGGGCTGGTCTTTCACTGTGACCGAGGTGGCAAACGGATGTTGGAGAGCCAGGGGCGTCGGGCCTGACGGTCTGATCATCGAACGCGGGGGAACGGACAACAGTCGCCTGCTAAATCAGTTGATCGAAGATGCCATAAAGCTGGCCGCCTAGCCGAACCGAAGGTCTGCTTTGGGTCGATACCGGACAGTCAGCTATTTGCGCTAAGCACCGCCAGTGCGGCAGGCGAGACGCTCATTTAACGGGACCTGACCAGTCCCCCGGCCAAGCCCCGAAAGCTCACCAACCGTATGCGCTCAATCACTTGCCCGGCACGATAAATCTCGATCCTGTAGATGCCCAGCCCATAGCAGTGGTCGTAGACCATGACCCGTTCGTTCTGCTGACCGACGTCATACGTTTCGCAATCATGTCCCCTGTCCGATTTCGCGCGGCTGTAGATCAAGCCATCAACCGAAAACTGTGCCTCGCCCCCATCGGTTATGACCAAGGGATAGGGATAGTCGCGCGTGGTTACACAATACGCATATTGGGAACAGTATTCGGTGCTTACGGGATCGCCGACGATCAAGGCGTCAGCGTCTCTCCTCCCGGAAAGCGAGACGCTCGACGCAATGTCGTAGAAAAGATACGCTGGGCTATCTATTCCGGCGCTTCGGACCTCGTAGGTCACGCTGAAAGCATCCCGAGGCATCGGCTCTGGCACGGTTGAGCATCCGGCGAATAGGGCCGACGCCGTACCAATGATCGCCACTGTCCGCTTCAACTACTTGCCCCAGAGATTGCTCGTGTGAGGATTCTATCACTTCTTGTGGAGATTTTGCACGCTACAGCATCGTAGATCGGTCAGCGCGCAGACACAGTGTCCTCTATGGGTCGTGAGCCGACCGTCGCCTGAGGGTGAAGAGCAGACCGTGCCCGGGGGGCGGCCGTTACGAGAGACGGCCGAACTTTTGGATTTGACGTTCTACGTGTGCTTCCAGGCCCGGATGCGCCTCGAACAGGGTCTCTGTTATCTTGCCAATTTCGGCGATGACCCATCCTGCCTGCTGAAAGATCCTTTTTTCGCCGGGCGCGATATCCGCAACCATGACGCCAACTTCCCCCATCTCCCGGGAGGCCCGGTAACACGCGTTCAGAATGAGAAGCGCGAGTTCCCGATCAATGCACTGGCCGTTGGGTCCGTCGTCTGTGCCATCTTCGTCCATCTGATGCACTGTAAAGGACCGCCAAAAGGTCCGCTATGGGTCGGGAGCGGACCATCGCCTGAGGGTGGAAAGCGGACAGTCCCGGCGGTAGGTTCCTCGCCATGTCCTATTCGAGGTTCACCGCCCTCTGTCTGATCGTCGTCGGAGCATTGGGCTTGATCGCGTCTGCC
>JBEGOG010000260.1:0-3793 GCA_041182125.1 Pseudomonadota bacterium | reverse complement strand
CGCTCTGGGCTTGGGCGCACTGAGGGGAAATCAGGACATGACCGGCATCCTCAGCCTCATCACCTTCGCCCCCATGATCGGGGTCGCCGCCATCTTGGCCTTGCGCGCAATGTCCGCAGGTCAGGACACCGCCGTCGTGGCCCACCGCGCCAAGATCGTGGCTCTGGTCACCAGTCTGGTGACCCTGGCCCTATCGGTCTTTCTCGTGTCAAAGTTCGACGCTAAGGACGCGGGCTTTCAGTTCGTAGAGACCGTCACCTGGTTCTCCGGGGCGACCTATCGGATGGGCGTGGACGGGATTTCGATCCTGTTCGTACTTTTGACCGCCTTCCTCTTGCCAATCTGTATCTTGGCCAGCTGGGAGTCGGTGACCGACCGGGTCTTGGAATATCTGGCGGCTTTCCTGCTGCTCGAGACATTGGTGATCGGCGTGTTCTGCGCGCTCGATCTGGTGCTGTTCTACCTCTTCTTCGAGGGTGGACTGGTGCCCATGTTCCTGATCATCGGCATCTGGGGCGGCAAGAACCGGGTCTATGCGGCCTATAAGTTCTTCCTCTACACGCTTCTGGGGTCAGTCCTGATGCTGGCCGCGATCTTGGCCATGGCCTCGATTGCCAAGACCACCTCGATCCCGGATCTGATGGTCTTCAAGTTCGATCCACAGGTTCAGATGCTGCTGTGGCTGGCCTTCTTCGCCTCCTTCGCGGTGAAGATGCCCATGTGGCCTGTCCACACCTGGTTGCCCGACGCCCACGTCGAAGCGCCAACGGCCGGTTCGGTTATTCTGGCGGGTATCTTGCTGAAGATGGGTGGCTACGGCTTCTTGCGGTTCCTGCTGCCCATGTTCCCGCAGGCCTCGGTCTATTTCACGCCTTTGGTCTTCGCCCTGTCGGTGATCGCCATCATCTACACCTCGCTGGTGGCCTTCCGGCAGGTCGATATTAAGAAGCTGATTGCCTATTCCTCGGTGGCCCACATGGGCTTTGTGACCATGGGTATCTTCTCGGGTAATGCCCAAGGGGTGCAGGGCGCGATCTTCCAGATGCTCAGCCACGGCGTCATTGCCGGCGCGCTCTTCCTCTGCGTCGGCGTCGTCTATGACCGCATGCACACCCGCGAGATTGCCTTCTATGGCGGCCTTGCCAATCGTATGCCTTGGTACGCGGCCATCTTCCTGCTGTTCACCATGGGCAATGTCGGTCTGCCCGGCACGTCGGGCTTTGTCGGCGAGATCCTGACCATGACCGGGGCCTATCAGGTCTCGACCTGGACGGCTCTTGCAGCCACGACCGGCGTGATCCTGTCGGCGGTCTATGCCTTGAGCCTCTATCGGCGGGTCATGTTCGGTGAGTTGGTCAATCCCAAGCTCGCTGCCATTCAAGATCTGACCGTTCGTGAAGTGGTGATCTTTGCGCCCCTGATTGCCTCGACCCTGATCTTGGGTGTCCGCCCCGGTTTGATTTTCAACCTCACTGCCGCGTCCGTCGACCATCTGGTTGGCGCTTACAAAGCCGCCGTTGGCGGGTGAGGGGAGCTTGATTATGACGTTTCAAGACGCACTGCTTCTGGCCCGACCCGAAGTCTTCCTCGCAGCCTCGACCCTTGTCCTCTTGGTCTGGGGTGCGTTCCGGGGTGACAAGGCGATGGGTGAAGTCTCCATCGGCGCCAGTCTCGCCCTGTTCGTAGCGGCAGGCCTTGCGGCGGTCAGCCCCGAAGGCACAGCCTTTTCAGGCGGCTTCATCGCTGATGGCGCCTCCATCTTTGGCAAGGTTGCCATCTATCTGATTAGCCCCGTGGCCATCTATTTGGGCGACCGCTGGCTGGTTCGGGTTGGCAATGGCCGGTTCGAATATCCGATCCTGATCCTCTTGGCCGCGCTCGGTATGGGCATGATGGTCTCGGCGGGCGATCTGATCTCGCTCTATATCGGCATCGAGCTTCAGTCCTTGGCCCTCTATGTGCTCGCCGCTTTCCGCCGCGATGATGCCAAGGCCTCGGAAGCCGGTTTGAAATATTTTGTGCTCGGCGCCCTGTCTTCGGGTCTGCTGCTCTATGGCGCGTCGCTGATCTACGGCTTTGCCGGTTCGACCCATTTCGACCTGATCGCCAAGTCGATTGAGGGCGGCGCAACCGGCACGGGCGTGCTGTTTGGCCTCGTGTTCCTGATCTGCGGTCTGGCCTTTAAGGTCTCGGCGGCCCCGTTCCATATGTGGACGCCCGACGTCTATGAAGGCGCACCGACCCCCGTTGTTGGCTTCTTTGCCGCAGCCCCAAAATTGGCTGCCATGCTGCTGCTGGCTCGGGTTCTGTCAGAGGGTTTTGGCACGGCTTTGGAGCAATGGCGCCAGATCATCGTTGTCACAGCCTTCCTGTCGGTGGCCGTGGGTGCCTTTGGCGGTCTGGCCCAGAGCAACGTCAAGCGCCTGCTCGCCTATTCCTCCATTGCCAATATTGGCTATGCCCTGATCGGTCTGTCGGCAGGCTCCGCCGAGGGTATGGAAGCGGTTTTGGTGTTCATGGTCCTCTATATGATCGACGTCACCGGCTTCTTTGCGTGCCTTGGTGCCTTGTCACGCAATGGTAAGCCGATGGAACAGCTCAGCGATTTTGCCGGTCTGGCGAGGATTCGTCCGGGCCTAGCCTTGGCCCTGACGGCCCTGTCCTTCTCGGTCATGGGCCTGCCGCCCTTTAGCGGGTTCTGGGCCAAAATGTTCGTGTTCAAGGCGGCGATTGCCTCTGGCCAATGGGCCTTGGCGGCGGTGCTGTTGCTCGGCAGCGTGGTTGCGGCCTTCTATTATCTGCGCCTGATCAAGACCATGTGGTTCGATGCGGCTCCCGGTCAGACCGACAAGGAGCCCTTGGATGCCAAGGGCGTAGCGCTGGCCTCGGCCCTGTTCTGCTTCCCCGTCGTTCTGCCTGCTCTGGCGGTGCTCGAGCCTCTGGCCAAGACGGCGGCTTCGGCCTTCGGGCTGAAATAGGCCTGCAGACGTGTTGCCGTTGGACCGCCCGTCGGTCCTGATCTTGGACGAAACCCCCTCGACCAATGCCGAGGCCCGGATGCGGGCTGAGGCAGGGGAATCGGGTCCCCTTTGGATCATGGCTCGTCGCCAGACGGCAGGCCGGGGTCGGCGGGGCAGGGCTTGGGAGGCGGGCGCAGGCAATCTGGCCGCCACCTTGGAACGGGGAAACGGGCGCGGGCAACCTTGCCGCCACCTTGCTCTGTGTGACGGCCAAGCCCCCGGCTGAGGCGGCACAGATCTCGTTCCTTGCGGCCTTGGCCGTGGCGGAACTGGCAGATAGCGCCATGGCCCAGCCGGTGGCCCAGCTCAAATGGCCCAATGATGTGCTGGTTCAGGGCCGAAAGATCAGCGGAATCTTGGTGGAGTCCGGCCTTCGCCCTGATGGTGCCCTATGGCTAGCCGTCGGGATCGGCATCAATCTTCAAACCCCGCCTGATGCGGCTGAGCGCCCTGCGGCGGCCATTGCTGATTTCGCAGGCGCTCAGGTCTTGAGCCAAGATGAAGCCTTGGCACGGCTTAGCGTGCGCATGGCCGATTGGATGGCGCTTTGGGAGCGCGAAGGTTTTGCGCCCATTGCCAAGGCATGGACGGCCCGAGCCTATGGCTTGGGGCAAGCCTGCACGGCTCGTCTGGGTCATGAAACGGTCGAGGGTATAGCAGAAGGTCTTGACCCCGACGGGTCCTTGCGCCTTCGTCTCGTCGACAATTCCGTTCGCCGAATTTCGGCGGGCGACGTCTTCTTCGGAGAGGTCTGATGCTGCTGGCCATTGAGC
>JBEGOG010000259.1:0-3266 GCA_041182125.1 Pseudomonadota bacterium | reverse complement strand
CCCTATATCCCCACTCGGAAGCGACACACTGGCCGGTGCTTCTGTGGGGAAAAGATGGAGGGGTCGTGGATGACCCCCTCACCCAACCCTCTCCTCCAAGGGTGCGAGGGCTTTACTTGTGTTCTCCACCGCCCCTTGACCGCCGCTGCGTAAGCCTCTCAGGCTAGGCCCACCATAAAAAGGACCGCTGCCATGACCGTTAAGCCCTTCACCGTCGACTGGACCGCCGAGCAGGTGGGCAAGGTTCTGGACCTTGTTCGGGCCTATCCGTTTCCGCCTGCCCCCAAGGTGGACAATGGCTGGGCCTATGGCTGTGACGGGGCCTTCCTGAACGATATGTGCGAACACTGGACCGGCGCCTATGACTGGCGTGCGGCGGTTGCAGAGTTGAACCGCTATCCGCAGTTCACCGCGCGCATCGAGGATTTCGACATCCACTTCATCCACGTCGTTGGCGAGGCGGGCGGCAAGCGGCCCCTGCTGCTGACCCACGGCTGGCCCGGTTCGCACTATGAGTTTTGGGATTCCATCGAGAAGCTGGCCTTCCCTAGCCGGTTTGGCGGCAAGGCCGAGGACGCCTTCGATCTGGTCATTCCCTCCCTGCCCGGCTTTGGCTTTTCCTCCAAGCCGCATCGGCCCATCGGCCAGAGGGCGACGGCGCGGCTGTTCAACAGCCTGATGACTAAGACCCTCGGCTATGAGACCTATCTGGCTCAGGGCGGCGACTGGGGTGGGCTAGTGACCTCATGGCTCGGCTTTGACTATGCATCAACTGTTAAGGCCATTCATCTGAATATGATGAGCTTTAGGCCTCATGGCGGACCAACATCTGAGGCCGAAATCGCCTGGCTGACCCAGACCGGCGCAGCCATGCAGCAGCTCGGTGCCTATTTCATGTTACAGGCTTCAAAGCCCCAGTCCCTCGCCTGGATGGCGGCGGGCAATCCCGTGGGACAGGCAGCTTGGATCCTCGAGCGGTTCTATGACTGGTCGGATCTTCGCACCAAATCGCTGATCGGGGCCTACACCAAGGACCAGCTTCTTACCAACATCATGATCTATGTGATGACAGGCTCCTTCACCACCGGGGCGTGGTACTATCGCGGCCTGATGGAGGAAGGCGGCGTGCAGCTGACCGAGGGCCAGCGCTGCGAAACCCCCACCGCCTTTGCCAACTTCCCCGGCGAGGCGCTCTATGCCGCCCCGCCGCGCAGCTGGGCCGAGCGCGGCTATAACATCACCCGTTGGACGGATATGGCCACGGGCGGTCACTTCGCGGCCATGGAAGAGCCAGACCTGTTCGTTGCGGACCTGCGCGAATGGGCCGCCGCGCTTTGACCCCGCGCTTTGACTTCGCCTCAGACAATACGGCGGGCATGGCGCCGGAAGCGCTGGATGCCCTGATCGTCGCCAACCAAGGCACGGCCAGCGGCTATGGCAGCGATGACCTGTCGCGTCAGGCGGCGGACGCCGTGCGCGCCTTTCTGGATGCCGACGCCGAGGTGCGGTTCGTCGCCTCTGGCACAGCGGCCAATGCGGTGGCGCTGGCCATGCTCTGTCGCCCGTTCGAGGCCGTTTTGGCCCATGAGCACGCCCATGTGACGGTGGACGAGACCGGGGCTCCTAGCTTCTTCAGCGGCGGCGCGGGGATCATCCCCCTGCCCGGCCTATCGGCTAAGATCGACCCAAAGGCCTTGGCCGACCAACTCGGCGCGGGCGACAGCCCTCACCATCAGTCCCCCGCAGCCCTCAGCCTGACCAACAGCACCGAATATGGCACGGTCTATAGTCCAGAAGAGGCCCGCGCCCTGATCGATCTGGCCAAGGCCAAGGGTGTGGGCGTGCATCTAGACGGCGCACGTCTGGCCAATGCGGTGGCTAGCGGCTTTGATCCCAAGGTCATTGCTAGGCTGGGCGTCGATGTTCTGGTGCTGGGAGGGACCAAGGCCGGCATGTCCCCGACCGAAGCGCTGGTGGTGTTCGACAGGGGATTGGCGCGGCGACTGGATGGACGTCTCAAACAGGCGGGGCAACTGCCCTCCAAGGGCCGGTTCTATGCCGCGCCGTGGATCGGGATGCTGAACAGCGGGGCCTTTGTGAGCCGCGCGGCCCACGCCAACCAGATGGCCAAACGCCTCGCCGCCCTGATGCCCTTAAAGATCGTCCATCCGGTTCAGGCCAATGGCCTCTTCGTCGAGATGAGCGACGAACAGCATAGGGCCTTGAACGCCCAAGGCCTGCAGGTCTACCGCGTCGCCGACGGCAGTGTCCGCTTCATGTGCAGCTGGGCCACCACGCCCGAGGCCGTCGATGGTCTGGGCGAGATGTTGGGTGGGGTGGCCTAGGCCACCTTCACCCGTGCGGAGCTTTCGGGCAGATCTTGGCCAAAAGCGCGCTGGAAGAACTCGGCCACGGTGGCCCGTTCCAGCTCGTCGCACTTGTTAAGGAAGGTAAGACGGAAGGCCAGGGCCACGTCACCGCCGAAGATCTCGGTGTTCTGCGCCCAGGTGATCACCGTGCGCGGGCTCATGACCGTGGAGATGTCCCCGTTCATGAAGGCGTTGCGGCTCATGTCTGCTACCCGGACCATGGCCGAGATCAGGCGGCGGCCTTCAGTCGTGTCATAGGACGGCGACTTGGCGATAACGATCTCGGATTCGACGTCGTGCGGCAGATAGTTCAAGGTCGTGACGATCGACCAGCGGTCCATCTGGCCCTGATTGATCTGCTGGGTGCCATGATAGAGGCCCGTCGTGTCGCCCAGACCGATGGTGTTGGTCGTCGAGAACAGACGGAAGAACGGGTTTGGCGTAATGACGCGGTTCTGGTCGAGCAGGGTCAGCTTGCCTTGAAGCTCGAGCACGCGCTGGATCACGAACATCACGTCCGGACGGCCCGCATCATATTCGTCGAACACTAGCGCGATGGGACGTTGCAGGGCCCAGGGCAACATGCCTTCGCGGAACTCGGTGATCTGCTTGCCGTCTTTGAGGACGATGGCGTCCTTACCGACCAGATCGATACGGCTGATGTGGCTGTCGAGATTGACCCGAACGAGCGGCCAGTTCAGACGCGCGGCAACCTGCTCGATATGGGTCGACTTGCCCGTGCCGTGATAGCCCTGCACCATGACGCGGCGGTCAAAGGCAAAGCCCGCACAGATGGCCAAGGTTGTCTGTAGATCGAACCTGTAGGTCGGATCCACCGCAGGCACATGGCTGTCTGGCGTCGAGAAGGCGGGCACCATCATGTCGCTGTCGACACCG
>JBEGOG010000258.1:0-3460 GCA_041182125.1 Pseudomonadota bacterium | reverse complement strand
GCCTTTGCAGGCTTGCCGTCGATCAGCGCGTCCGTCGCAGCCAGAAGCGAGCCGCCGAACTGGGCCTGCTCGTCGACCAGCATCACACGGCCCCCGCTATTCGATGCCGCCAGGGCTGCGGCCAGACCGGCAGGGCCAGCGCCAATGACCAGCACTTCGCAGTGGGCAAATCGGTTCAGATAGCGGTCAGGGTCCGCCTCGGTCGGGGCGCTGCCCAGACCAGCGGCGGCGCGGATGGCGGGCTCATAGAGATGGTCCCACGCTTTGCGCGGCCACATGAAGGTCTTGTAGTAGAAGCCTGCCGGAATGAAGGGCGACAGAAGGCTCGTCACCGCGCCCATGTCAAAATTCAGGCTCGGCCAGCGGTTCTGGCTCTGGGCGACTAGGCCGTCATAGAGTTCGACCTGGGTGGCGCGCAGATTGGGCGTGAACCGGGCCTTATCACGGCGCACCGAAACCAGCGCATTGGGCTCTTCGGAGCCTGCGCCCAACACACCGCGCGGGCGGTGATATTTGAACGAGCGACCCATCAGGTGCACGCCATTGGCCAAGAGGGCCGAGGCCAGCGTGTCGCCCTCTAGGCCCTGATAAGAACGGCCATCAAAACTGAAGGTCAGGCTCTTGCGGCGGTCGATCTGACCGCCAGCGTCTGTGCGGAACGGCGCGCTCATGCGGCAGGCCCCTTCAGGTCGGGACGGGCTTCGCCGGTCTTATAGGTCACAACAAACTGGTCCGTGGTGGTGTCACGCAGGGCATTGAAGAACCGAGCGCAGCCATGCAGGTGACGCCAACGCTCGGCATGCAGGCCCTTAGGATTGGCGCGCATATAGAGATATTCGGTCCATTCCTCGGCGTTCAGGGCCTCGGGCTGGGTCGGACGCGCAATGTGGGCTTCGCCGCCATGGACGAATTCCAACTCTGGGCGAGGGCCGCAATGGGGACAGGTGATCAGGAGCATCTTGGCCTCAGTGGGCTACGGCGGCAGCGGCGGCTTCGTCGATCAGATGACCGTCCCGGAAGCGTTCGATGGTGAAGGGAGCATTGATCGGATGGGGCTCGTCCTTGGCGATGGTCCAGGCCAAGGTGTGGGCCGCGCCCGGCGTGGCCTTGAAGCCGCCTGTTCCCCAACCACAGTTCACATAGAGCCCCTGCACCGGGGTCTTGGCGACGATGGGCGAGCGGTCGGGCGTCACATCGACGATGCCGCCCCAGTTGCGCAGCATCCTCATGCGGCGGAAGGCCGGGAACAGCTCGCAGATGGCCTCCAGCGTGTGCTGAGAAATGTGCAGGCCGCCGCGCTGAGTATAGGAGGTGTAGATGTCGGTGCCCGCCCCGATGACCAGCTCGCCCTTGTCCGACTGGCTGATATAGGCGTGGATGGTGTTGCTCATGACCACGCAGGGGAAGACGGGCTTGATCGGCTCGGAGACGAGGGCTTGCAGCGGATAGCTTTCCAGCGGCAGGCGAACGCCCGCCATGCCCAGAACGACGCTGGTATGGCCCGCTGCCGAGACGCCGATCTTGGGCGTGCGGATCAGGCCCTTGGTGGTCTCGACCGCCTCGACCGCGCCTGCGGCATTGCGCCGGATGCCGGTGACTTCGCAGTTCTCGATGATGTCGACGCCCAGATCGTCCGCAGCGCGGGCATAGCCCCAAGCCACCGCATCGTGCCGCGCCGTTCCGCCTCGCCTTTGCAGCGCCGCGCCCAAGACCGGATAGCGCATATTGTCGGAGATGTTTAGCGGCGGGCAGTAGGCCTTGGCCTCTTCGGGCGACAGCCACTCATTGTCGACGCCGTTGGCCCGGTTGGCGTGGACGTGGCGCTTGAACACCTGAACATCGTGCACCGTATGGGCCAGCATCATGACCCCGCGCTGCGAGAACATGACATTGTAGTTCAGCTCTTGGGACAGGCCTTCCCACAGCTTGACCGAGTGGTCATAGAGGCCCGCGCTCTCGTCAAACAGATAGTTGGAGCGGATGATGGTGGTGTTGCGGCCCGTATTGCCGCCGCCCAGCCAGCCCTTTTCGAGCACAGCTATATTTCGCATACCGTGTTGCTTGGCCAAGTAATAGGCTGCGCCAAGGCCGTGACCGCCGCCGCCGATGATCACCGCATCATAGGCCGCTTTGGGCTCTGGCGAACGCCACTGGGGCTTCCACCCGGCCTGGCCATTGAGGCCTTGCTTGAAGAGCTCGAAGGCTGAAAACTTCTGCATGGACTCCGCCCGTCAACTGAAGCCGCGACCATGGTCTCTTGCCCCTTGGAGGACCATCATACAGGCGGCGGCACACTTGAATAATAACGACATGGCTGTCGCATTTAATCAAGGAAACAGGCAAGGCGTCGCCATGCCGCAGGATGTCGTCTTTCTTATTTCCCCGCGTCGCTTATAGAAAAGTGAATGTCTCAAGCGCTGGTCTAAGGTCCCGCGTTCAATTTCCAGCATCCAAAGGCGCGAATCCATGTCTGAGGCCAACAAACCCGCCTCCCTCGCCCAGTTGGTCGCCCGCCGTAAGGTCGGCCACAGTCTGGAAGCCGACCTCTATACCCGTCCCGATATATTCGAGACCGATATGGATCTGATCTTTGGCCGCCACTGGATCTATGTCGGCGTTGAGCCCGATGTGCCTGAGCCAGGCGACGTGTTCGTGGTCGACATCGGCAAGACCTCGGTCCTGATCGTGCGCGATGACGACCTGCAGATCCGCGCCTTCCATAATGTCTGCCGTCACCGCGGCGCGCGCCTCGTCGATGGCCCGCATGAGCAGGTCGGCAATCTGGTCTGCCGCTATCATGCCTGGACCTACACGCTCGAAGGCGACCTGGTCTTTGCCGACCATATGGGCGAGGATTTCGACAAGAGCTGCCGAGGCCTGAAGCCGGTTCACCTGCGTTCGGTCGCGGGCCTGCTGTTCATCTGTCTGGCTGACGAAGCCCCAAGCGACATCGAGGACATGGCAGCCGCCATGACCCCCTATCTGATCCAACACGACATCCCCAACACCAAGATCGCCCACTCCGTTGACCTGATCGAGCATGGCAACTGGAAGGTGACGATGGAGAATAACCGCGAGTGCTATCACTGCGGGGCCAACCATCCGGAACTGACCATCCCGCTGTTCGCCTATGGCTTTGGCTTCTCGCCCAAGACCTGCAGGCCAAGCGCTATGAAGATCTGGTCAAGGAGGCCCACAATCGCTGGGAAGCCTCAGGCCTGCCGTCGCGCGAGATCGAGCATCTGGCCGACCGGGTCACGGGGTTCCGCACCGAGCGCCTGCCCATCGACCAGTCCGGCCAGAGTCAGACCATGGACACCAAGGTCGCCTGCAAGAAGCTGCTCGGCAACATCACCGATCCGGCCTTGGGCGGTCTGTCCTTCTGGACCCAGCCCAATAGCTGGCACCATTTCATGAGCGACCACATCGTCACCTTCTCGGTGATCCCGGTCAGCCCGAC
>JBEGOG010000257.1:0-4392 GCA_041182125.1 Pseudomonadota bacterium | reverse complement strand
TTCAGATTCCGTCATGGTTTGACCGCTTCAAGACTTGTGCTCGCCTCTCCCCTGACCTATCCCGCAATCCTTGTCTCCTGCAACCGTCAGCGCATATTCAGTGTGAAGGCGATGGGCAGGGCTTTAGACTGCTAGCGGCATCAGCGAGGAGCCAGATCTTGGACGCCACGGAGGTCATCACCCGGCCAATCGGTTCTGTCGAGCACCTCGTGCGTTTGGCGGCGTCGGATATGGCGGGCGTCGACAGCCTGATCATGGGGCGGATGGATAGCCCTGTGCCGGTGATCCCTGCCTTGGCCGAACATTTGATCGTGGCGGGCGGCAAGCGGTTAAGGCCGTTGCTGACGGTTGCAGCGGCGCGGCTGGCGCGGGGGCAGGCCTCTACGGTCGCCAATAGCTTGCCCGAAGACGGCTTCTTGAAACTGGCGGCAGCGGTCGAGTTCATCCACACCGCGACCCTTTTGCATGATGATGTGGTCGATGGCAGCACGCTGCGCCGGGGCAAGGTCGCCGCGCACCTGATCTGGGGCGGGGCCTCCAGCGTTCTGGTCGGTGACTTCCTGTTTGCGCGGTCATTTGAGCTGATGGTCGAGACAGGGTCCTTACGGGCTTTGAACATTCTGGCCCATGCCTCCAGCGTCATTGCGGAGGGCGAGGTGTTGCAACTGACCCGCGCCCACGATCTGGCGCTGGATCAGGATACCTATCTGGAGATCATCAAGGCCAAGACCGCCGAACTGTTCGCCGCCGCCGCAGAGGCGGGCGCGGTGGTTAGCGGCGCGTCTGAGATCGATATCCAAGCCCTGCGCGCCTACGGCCTCAATCTGGGACTGGCCTTCCAACTGACCGATGATGCGCTGGACTATGGCGGCAAGACCGAGACCCTAGGCAAGAACGCCGGTGACGACTTCAGAGAGGGCAAGGCGACCTTGCCCTTGCTGCTGGCCATGGCCCGCACGGGCGCGGCTGAGACGGCCTTCTGGGAGCGTACGGTCGGGCGTCTCGATCAAACAGACGCGGACTTCCTGCGGGCGCGTGATCTGATCTTGAGCACGGGTGCGCTCGATGCCAGCTTGAACCTTGCGGTGGACTATGCCGAAACGGCCAAGGCCGCCTTGAAACGGCCAAGGCCGCCTTGGCGGTGTTCCCGAACAATGATTGGCGTCAGGCCCTCGAGGCTCTGGCCGACTTCTCGGTCAGCCGCGCCGCCTAGGCCAGAAGCGACCGAGCCCACCGCCGCCAGAGCAAGACGCAGATCAGGATGCTGAGGGCTAAGAGGCCCGCTTGCGAGCCCTGCTGTGTGGTCTCGGCTATGACGCCCAGTCCGGCGAAGGCGGCGGTTAAGATCCAGAACCTCACCGATAGCCCTGCATGGGTCCGCCTTGGGTCAGCCAAGAGCCAGCGCTGAAACAGATGGTCACGGTGGGCGGTGAGCAGGCCTTGGCCTCGACGAGCGCGTGACAACAGGGTCAAGAACACGTCGGTGAGCAGCGGCAGGCTGGCAAAGACGACGGGATAGGGCGACAGGTGCCCGCCTGCTTTTGGGTCCGCCATCAGTACGGCAAGGCCCGAGATCAAAAAGCCACTGACCAGGGCCCCTGCATCGCCTTGAAACACCCGCCCGCCCGGCAGGTTCCACGGCAAGAACCCCAGCGAGGCGGCGGCCGCGATGATCGCCACGGCGGCAAGGGCGCTCTGGCCCTGCTGGGCGGCCAAGAGGCCAATGGCGGCCAGAATGATGATGGCGGCTCCGGGCGCTAGGCCGTTGGCGCCGTCGATAAAGTTCAAGCCATTGACCAGAACCACGATCCACAGGGCGGTGCCGAGGATCGCGAAGATCGGCAGCAGCGGCAGGTCGAGCCCCGCCGCCAACGGCAGAACCCCGATCTTGGCCACGAAGGCCGCAAAGGCGATGGCGAGCGCGACATGGATGCCAAGCTTAAGCCGGGCATTGAGATCTACCATGGCGTCTATCAAACCGACGACGCCCATCCCAAAGGCCATGACCAATAGGGCCACGAGCGGTGCCAACTGCCCCTTGGGCAAGAGGCTGACCAGCGGGACCAGACCCGCGCAGGTGCCCGCCATGATCCCAAGGCCGCCGCTGGTGGGTGTCGGGGCCTTATGAGCGCCCCGATCCCTTGGCGGATCGACCGGCCCCCAGCGTGAGACCAGACCCGTCACCACTGCTCCCGTTGCCCAAGCCAACGCCGCCGCTATGGCCAGTTGGTCGGTCACGGGGTGAGGTCCTTAGCGAACAGCGGCGCAGAAGCGCTGGATGCGGGTGCAGGCGTCTTCAAGGACCTCCGTCGAGGTGGCGTATGAGATGCGGAAGAAGGGGGAAAGACCAAAGGCCTCGCCATGGACCACGGCCACACCCTCGGATTCCAAGAGTTCAGCGGCGAAGTCCTCATCGTTCTTGATCACCCGGCCCGACGGTGCCGTCTTGCCGATCAGACCCTCGCAGGACGGATAGACATAGAAGGCCCCTTCAGGGGTGGGGCAGAACAGGCCGTTGGCTTGGTTGAGCATCGATACGACCAGATCGCGGCGCGTCTGGAAGATGGCGGCGCGCTCTGGGATAAAGTCCTGTGGCCCGTTCAGGGCCTCTACGGCGGCCCACTGGGCGATGGAGCAGGGGTTGGAGGTCGACTGGCTCATGACCTTGGCCATGGCCTTGATCAGGGGCTCAGGACCTGCCGCATAGCCGATCCGCCAGCCGGTCATCGAATAGGCCTTGGACACGCCGTTCATGGTCAAGGTGCGGTCATAGAGCTTGGGCTCGACCTGCGCGATGGTGGTGAACTCGAACCCGTCATAGATCAGGTGCTCATACATATCGTCGGTCAGGATCCAGACATGGGGATGGCGCAGCAGCACATCGGCGACGGCCTGCAATTCCTCACGCGTATAGGCCGCGCCGGACGGGTTCGACGGCGAATTGAGCAAGAGCCACTTGGTGCGCGGCGTGATGGCGGCTTCGAGGTCTGCGGGCTGAAGCTTGAAATTGTTCTGGGCGGTGGTGGCTACGAAAACCGGCTCACCACCAGCGAGCAGCACCATGTCCGGATAGGACACCCAGTAGGGCGCAGGCACGATCACCTCGTCACCGGGCGATAGGGTGGCGACCAAGGCATTGTAGATTACAGGCTTGCCGCCTGGCGACACATTGACCTGAGACGGCTTGTAGCTGAGGCCATTTTCGCGCTCGAACTTGGCGCAGATGGCGGCCTTCAGCTCGGGGATGCCGTCAACATCGGTATATTTTGTCTTGCCGTCCTGGATCGCCTTGATCGCTGCGGCCTTGATAGTGTCCGGCGTATCGAAGTCCGGCTCGCCTGCACCGAGGGAAATGACATCCCGGCCCTGACGGATCAATTCGCGCGCCTTGGCGGACACAGCGATAGTGGCGGACGGCTTCACGCGGCGCAGGGCCTGCGACTCCAAGGACATGATCAACTCCGATTTCAAAAGACGGTTTGGTTTAGCCCCATGTGGTTCAGATGGCAAAGGGTTGGGGGTGCAGTCGAGAAAAAAGGCCCCCTTCGTCGCTGCGCGCCACTTCCCCCAAGGGGGGAAGATCTTTTACGGCTTAAATCTTCTCCCTCTGGGGGAGAGGGCTTGAGTGAGGGTTGCATCCACTCTGTCTCATCCATCCTCATCCTGAGCCTGTCGAAGGACGAGGATGTTTCACCCTAGCCGATCAAGCGCGCCTTGCAGGATGTAAGCCGCCGCCATCTTGTCGACCAGTTCGGCGCGGCGGGCGCGGGTGGTGTCGGCTTGGTCGATCAAGAAGCGGTTGACGGCGGCGGAGGACAGGCGCTCGTCCCAGAAGGCGATGGGAATGTCCTTGATGCGCAAGAGATTGCGGGCAAAGGCGCGGCTGGACTGGCAGCGCGCCCCTTCGGTGCCGTCCATATTGACCGGCAGGCCGATGATGATCGCGCCCGCCTCTCGGCTGTCCATCAGTTTGAACAGGGCCTTCACATCGTCGGTAAACTTGGTCTTGCGGATCAGCTCTAGGGGGCTGGCGATCATCCAACTGGCGTCGGACACGGCCACGCCGATGGTCTTGGTGCCCAGATCAAGCCCCATCACCGGTGCAAAGCGCGCCGTCGCGGCGGGAAGGTCGAGAAGATTGAGAACAGCCATGGCTTGGGCCTAGACCTCGGCGGAGCATTTGCCAAGGGCAGGGATGTCACGCAGGGGAGCTGAATCTCGCGGAATGACACTTATATGCGCATTAGACTTGTCAAAGCGCGCGCCCTGCGGGTAACCCGTGCGGGACGGCTATTTTGGCCTCACCCCTAACTCTAGACCGCTGAAGAGAGGCTCCCCATGGCCATCGACGCGGCGACCGTTCGTAAGGTCGCCAGACTAGCCCGCATCCGC
>JBEGOG010000256.1:0-3303 GCA_041182125.1 Pseudomonadota bacterium | reverse complement strand
ACGCCCAGATCGAACTCTGGCCCCACCACCAGCGACGCCATGCCCGCCCGGCCGTCATAGCCCTGGACTGAGACGCCATAGACGATGGCCTCTTTTATCCCGTCGCAGCTGGTTAATTGCTGGGCCACCTCGGTCGTGGAGACATTTTCGCTCTTCCAGCGGAAGGTCTCGCCGATGCGGTCGACGAAATAGTAGAAATGGTCGGCATCGGCACGCATCAAGTCGCCGGTGCGGAACCACCGGTCCCCCGCCTTGAAGACGTCGGTCAGCACCTTCTTGGCCGTCGCCGCCTTGTCGGCATAGCCGGTAAAGTCCGTGCGGGCGTCGCCGCCGATCAGGCCAATACACTCGCCGACCTCGCCGGGAGCGCATTCGATGCAGCGCCCATTCGGGCCACGCACGGGCTGCTCTGTCTCGACGTCGAACTTGACCAGCCTAAAATTGAAGCTGCCGCGCAGATAGGGCGGAACCCGGCCGATGGCCCCGACCTTGCCGTCCCAGTTGAACAACGAGACATTGCCTTCGGTGGCACCGTAAAATTCCAAGATCTCCGGGATGGCAAAGCGCTGGTTCATCCTTTCCCAGACATCGCCGCGCAGGCCGTTGCCGAAGGCTAGCCTGAGCTTGTGGCTGCGCTCGCCTTCGACAGGGTCTTGATTGACCAGATAGCGGCAAAGCTCGCCA
Source organism: Pseudomonadota bacterium (assembly GCA_041182125.1). Lineage (GTDB taxonomy): Bacteria > Pseudomonadota > Alphaproteobacteria > Caulobacterales > Caulobacteraceae > CAISGS01. The sequence continues at coordinate 2,619 of JBEGOG010000256.1, read as the reverse complement.
ATATAGACAAAGGCCGTGCAGCCCTCGGCGTTCACTTCACTCCAAAACTGGCTAAGGGAGAAGCGTCGGCGCAGCACGATGGCAGCACCGTTCATCAGGGCCGCTCCCGTGGCGCAAAAGCCGCCGGTGGCATGATAGAGCGGCAAGGTCACATAGACACGGTCCTCGGGCCGCACGTCCGTCGCCCCGGCAAAGCCGCGCATATAGGTCTGGGCGCGCGTATGGGAGATCTTCGCCGCCTTGGGCATCCCCGTGGTACCAGAAGTGTAGATATAGAGCGCCGTTTCCCGCGCCATCAAACCAGCCCGTACAGTCTTACGGTCAGGCCGCAAGGGGCTGCAGCTCTTCAGCGCCTGGGTCAGGTCGTGGCGGTCACCTTGCGCGCCCTCTAGAACCCAGACCTTGGTAGAATAGGGCAGATCGGCCTGAATGGCCTCGAAGGCGTCGATGGTTTCGACATCGGCAATGACCTGGTGGGCCCCGCTGATGGACAGGCAGTGGACCAAGGCTGGGCCGTTGAGATTATTGTTGATCAGGGCGGTAATGACCCCGACCTTGCTTAGCCCCATCCAGATGGCCAGATATTCTGCCCGATTGGGCATGACCAGCGCTACGCAGTCGCCGCGTACCAGACCCTGGTCCTGCGCCCAATGGGCAAAGCGATTGGTCAGGGCGTCAAGCTCGGCATAGGTCAGGACCTTACCTTCGAACTGCAGCGCCGGGCGCGGACCGAACCGGTCCACGACCTGCTCGAAATCATCGCAGACCAGATTGGGTGAGGTCGAGGCCACGCCCCGCACACGGCCCATGGTGCGCAAGGCCGCCTTCAGGAAATGAAACTCTCGTCCTATCGACGCGATCAAACTCATCTGTCAGCCAACCCTATGAAGCCAAACCACTGGGCGGCCAGATTATGGCGCGCCCAGTGTCGTTATCCCATAGCCGGTTTATTTCAACGGTACCAGAATCTCACCGCCGCCTTCGCGGAATTTCCGAGCCATGTCCTCCATCCCAGCATCGACATCGACCTTGGCGACATCGTTTTGGGCGGCTGCATCAGCGCGAATATCGTGGCTGATCTTCATGGAGCAGAACTTCGGTCCGCACATGGAGCAGAAGTGCGCGGTCTTGTGCGCCTCCTTGGGCAGGGTCTCGTCGTGATATTCCCGCGCCGTTTCCGGGTCGAGACCGAGATTGAACTGGTCCTCCCAGCGGAACTCGAACCGCGCCCGTGACAGGGCATCGTCCCAAGCTTGCGCTCCCGGATGGCCCTTGGCCAGGTCGGCGGCGTGGGCGGCGATCTTATAGGTGATCACGCCTTCCTTGACGTCCTCGCGGTCGGGCAGGCCCAGATGTTCCTTGGGCGTCACATAGCAAAGCATGGCCGTACCGAACCAGCCGATCATGGCCGCTCCGATGGCGCTGGTAATATGGTCATAGCCCGGCGCAATGTCGGTCGTGAGGGGGCCTAATGTATAGAAGGGCGCTTCGCCGCAAACCTTGAGCTGCTTGTCCATATTGGCCTTGATCTTGTGCATCGGCACGTGGCCGGGGCCTTCGATCATGACCTGAACATCATGTTTCCACGCGATCTGGGTCAGTTCGCCGAGGGTCTCCAACTCACCAAACTGGGCCGCATCATTGGCATCGGCGATAGAGCCGGGGCGCAGACCGTCGCCGAGCGAGAAGGACACATCATAGGCCTTCATGATCTCGCAGATCTCTTCGAAGTGGGTATAGAGGAAGTTCTCCTTATGGTGCGATAGGCACCACTTGGCCATGATCGAGCCGCCGCGCGAGACGATACCCGTGACGCGCTTGGCGGTCAGGGGGATATAGGCCAGCCGCACCCCGGCATGGATGGTGAAATAGTCCACGCCCTGCTCGGCCTGTTCGATCAAGGTGTCCTTAAACACCTCCCAGGTCAGGTCCTCGGCGACGCCATTGACCTTTTCCAGCGCCTGATAGATCGGCACGGTGCCGATGGGCACGGGGCTGTTGCGGATCACCCAGTCGCGGATATTGTGGATGTTGCGGCCTGTCGACAGGTCCATGACTGTGTCACCGCCCCAACGGATGGCCCAGACCATCTTGTCGACCTCATCGGCCACCGAAGACAGCACGGCGGAGTTTCCGATATTGGCGTTGATCTTGACCAAGAAATTGCGGCCAATAATCATCGGCTCCAGTTCGCCGTGATTGATGTTGGCCGGAATGATGGCCCGCCCGCGCGCGATCTCTTCGCGGACAAATTCTGGGGTGATGTAGTCAGGGATAGAGGCCCCGAAATCTTCACCGTCACGGACGACCTTGGCCAGTTCCTCACGGCGCATGTTCTCACGGATGGTGACATATTCCATCTCGGCGGTGATGATCCCAGCGCGAGCATAGGCCATCTGGGTCACAGCCTTGCCGTCCTTAGCCTTCAGCGGCTTTTGCGCCACCGGGAACGGCGGGGCCAGATGCACGCCGCGCGCATGGCCATTGTCCTCAGGCTTGACGGCGCGCGGGTCGCAGGGCTCGACATCGCCGCGCCCGATAACCCAAGCATCGCGCGGACGGGCGAGGCCCTTGTTGATGTCGATGGTGACCTTCGGGTCCGTATAGGGGCCAGAGGGG
>JBEGOG010000255.1:0-3326 GCA_041182125.1 Pseudomonadota bacterium | reverse complement strand
CTGCGATCCGTGCCTGACCTCGTGGTCGGCACCCTGTTCATCGTGGCGGTGGGTCTGGGTCCCTTTGCCGGGGTCATGGCCCTCACCATCAGCACCGGCGGCGTATTGGGTAAGCTCTTTTCCGAAGCGGTTGAGGCCATTGATCGGGGCCCTGTCGAGGGCGTTCGGGCGACCGGTGCGGCGCCCCTGCAAGAGATTGTTTGGGGGGTAATGCCGCAGGTGGCTCCGCTTTGGACCTCCTATGCTCTCTATCGCTTCGAATCGAGTTCACGTTCGGCCACGGTTTTGGGCCTGATTGGCGCGGGCGGTATTGGTCAGGTTCTGTTCGATAGCCTCAATAGCTTCGAATATAGCCGGGTCGCGGCCATCGTCATTGTCATCATTGTCGCCGTGTCCTTGATCGACCTACTCAGCCAAGTCATCCGCTCACGCCTGCTCTAGGGGTCTTCGAGCGGATGATGGGCTTGAGCGACCGCCGGGGCGTGACGTGGCAAAAATAGCGCGCGTTAGGTTCTGAGCGCGCCCGTCGTCATATCGTCGTGCAACTGTCAAATAACCGTCACGCAAGCCCGATATGCCCTGCATGTCCTGATCTGAATGTTGCGATCAGGTTGGGCTGAACAGGGAAAATGCAAATGCGGAATTCGACAAAGCTGCTTAAGGGCCAACTGGTTGCCGGCGCGGCGATGAGCATGGTGCTCGCACTGGGTCTTGGTACTGCTGCTCAAGCGCAGGAAATGACCGTCAAGTGGAAGGGTGCCCCAGACTTTTCGAACGACGATGTCAGTTTCAAGGTGCGTGGTCGCTTCTTGATGGATGCCGTGTTCCAAGATGTTGATCGCGCTGGCACGCTCAGCGACTTTAAGACCCGCGCCATCCGCGGCCGTCAGGCCTTTATCGGCGTTGAAGGCAAGCTGAACTCCAAGTTCGCCTATAAGTTCGAAGGCGGCTTCGTCAATGGCGGCACGTCCTCTTGGGACGACGCTGTGTTGGAATATAAGGCGCTAGAAACGACCTCCATCCTGTTCGGTAACGTCAAGGCCACCGGCCTTGAGAACCTGACCTCGACCCGTTTCACCGAGTTCCTCGACCGCGGACCCTATGGTGACTTCGGTGTTGAATCCTACCTGCTCGGCGTTGTTGTGAAGAGCAATGGCCCCAACTGGACGGTGACCGGTGCGGTTCAGGGTGCGAGCCTGAACTCTACCGACTTCAACCAAGCCTGCGTGGCCAATGTTCAGACCGTGACCACGACCGCCACCACGTCCTGCAACAGCAAGGAACAGATGGTCTATACGGGCCGGATCAGCTACGCGCCGATCATGACAGATAATGATCAGGTCCACATTGCCGCGTCTGTCCGTCAGCGCGATCGCGGCAGCCAAGGGGCCTTCTCCTATGCCGCTCGTCCCAATACCAGTTACGGCACGTCGGGGGCCTATCTGAACTCCGGTGGCGTTTCCGATAAGGACACGACCGTCGCGGTCGAAGGTGCCTGGGTTCACAAGAACCTCTCGGTTCAGACCGAATATTCCGACATCAGCTTTAACCGCATTGCAGGTCAAGCCGGTGGTGATGGCAATGTGAAGGTCGGTTATGTGTTCGCGACCTGGGCTCCAACCGGCGAAGTCCGCGCCTATGATGCCGCCAAGGGCGAATTTGGCCGCACAAAGATCCTCGATCCCATCACCGCAGGCGGTAAGGGCGGCTGGGTTCTCGGCGCGCGCTATGACTATGCCGATCTGAGCGAAGCCTATAACGGCACGCCAAACCAAGCTCTGACCGGCGGCACGTCGCTGGCCGGTGAATATACGGCCGTGACCCTCGGCGCGACCTACTATCCTATGAGCTATGTCCGCTTTATGGCCAACTATACGGATGGTAAGTTCAACAATCCGAGCCGTCTGTCCGATGTCGAGATCAAGCAATTCCAACTGCGGGCTCAGATCGACTTCTAAGACCTGTATGACCCACTAGCCTGTCTGGCGGGTCATATGCCTATCCCGTCCCCCTTGGGGGATCACCCGATCAAAATGTTGTCAGGGAAGACCTTGTCATGAAAAAATATCTCGCCATGGCTGCGGCCGTCGCCATGTTGGCCTCCGCCAACAGCGCTCACGCCGCCCGCGATTATGTCTGGGCAGCCGGTTCATCGACCGTGTTCCCCTTCTCCACCCGCGTTGCGGAAAACTTTACAAAAAAGACCGGCCGTAAGGCCCCCAAGATCGAATCGCTGGGCACTGGCGGCGGTATCAAGCTGTTCTGCTCGGGTTCGGGCGAAGGCTTCCCCGATATTGCCAACGCCTCACGCCCCATGAAGCGTTCGGAATTCGATCAGTGCCAACAGAAGGGCGTCAAGGACATCGTCCAGATCAAGATCGGCTTTGACGGCATCGTCATCGCGGTCGACAAGGACGGCGGCGACTACGCCTTCAAGACCCAGCACCTGTTCTTGGGTCTGTCTGCCAATGTCCTGCGTGGCGGTCAGTTCGTGAAGAACCCCTATAAGACATGGGATGATGTTGGCGCAGGCCTGCCGGGCAATCGTATTCTGGTCTATGGCCCACCGCCGAGCTCTGGCACCCGTGATGCCTTTATTGAGTTGGGGGTCGAGGCGGGTGCCCGTCAGTTCCCAACTGCCGACGCCATCCGTTCGGACAATGAAAAGCTGTTCAAGGCCAAGGTTGACCCGCTGCGCGAAGATGGCGGCTGGGTTGATGCAGGCGAGAATGACAATGCCATCGTCGGCACCTTGACCAAGACCCCCGGCGCTTTGGGCGTGTTCGGCTATTCGTTCTTGGAAGAGAATGCTGACAAGGTGAAGGGTGCCTCGGTCAATGGCGTTCGTCCAACTGCCAGCACCATCTCGGACGGCTCCTACCCCTTGGCTCGTTCTCTTTATATCTACGTGAAAAAGTCGATGATCGGCGTCACGCCAGGCCTGAAGGAATTTGTCGAAGAGTACGTGTCTGACGCGGCGACCGGTCGTGGCGGCTATCTGCAAGGCCGTGGCTTGATTGCCTTGCCCGGCGCTCAACATGAGGCCAATAAGGCAGCCGCAAAGACCTTGCCTGCGATGATGCGCCCGACTTCGTAAGGCGCACTCACACCTCTAAATGAAGAAGCCCGGTTGCGAGAGCAGCCGGGCTTTTTGTTATTTGGATCAGACCTGAGGGGGCTTTGGTATAGCCTAGTCCGGTGCTTGGGCCTTGCGCCTCAGGCGGGCCAGACGGCGAAGGCGGCGCCAGAAGCGGGCCTTTTCGGGCTCTGGATAGGGTTCCAGATTGCGGATGAATTCTTCGGTTGAGGCGCGCCAGCTATAGGTC
>JBEGOG010000254.1:0-4094 GCA_041182125.1 Pseudomonadota bacterium | reverse complement strand
ACCGAGACATCCGGCGCGCCCTTGGGGCCTGGAATGGTCTTCATCACCGGCTGCGGCGCGGGGGCGGGCTTGGGCGGCATGCCCGGACGGGCCCGCATCATGGGCAAGATCGCCTTGCTGACGGTCAGCGGTGGAAGCGCCTTGGCTCCCGCTAAAAGCTCAGGGTCGACGAGGGCAAAGGGATCAGCAGGCGCGGTGGCTGAGGGTGCCGCGCTTGACGAGGCCGCCAAAAGACCCGATGCCGCAACAGACCCGAGCAAGCCCAAGCCAAGGTTTCGCCGATTGATCTCGTTCATGTTTGGGTTCCTTGTGGCGATCTATTTCTCAGGATGGGTCAGGGCCTTGTAGGTCAAGGCTTGGGATTGGCCAGGCAAGTCCGCGCCGCCGGGCTTGGGGCCCATGCGCTGGATCATGCCGACGAAATAGAGGTCGTTGGTCGGGTCGATCCAGAACCAGGTGCCCGCCGCGCCGCCCCAGCTGAGGGTGCCTTTTCCGACCGGCAAGGCGGCGGTTTTGGGATCAGACACGACCATGAAATCGAGACCAAAGCCGACGCCATCTTTGAAGTTAAAGGCGCTGGTGCCCATGCCTGCGATCAGGCTGCCATCGGGGTGGATGCCGGGAGCGATGGCGTCGACGCCCATCAGGGCGATGGTTTGCGGCTTGAGCAGGCGTACGCCATCGAGCGTTCCACCGTTCAAGATCATTTGAGAGAACCGTCCATAGTCACTGGCCGTCGAGGTCAGACCGCCGCCGCCCTGGCCGTCGAGGTCAGACCGCCGCCGCCGGACTCAAGCGTTCGGGGTTTGGTGAAGTCCTGAACCTGCGGCCCCATCTTGGGCGATAGGGTGATCAGCTTGCCTGCAACTGGATTGAAGGCATAGACGTCGGAGAGACGGTCGACCTTGCTGGTCTCTACATAGAAGGCGGTGTCCTTCATGTTCAGCGGCGTGAAGATGCGCTGTTGCAGAAAATCACTAAACTTCTGGCCCGACAGGACCTCGACAATGCGGCCCTGAAGGTCGACCCCGATGCTGTAGGACCAGTTTTCACCGGGCTGGAACTTCAAGGGTATTTTTGAGGTGCGGGTGACCAGATCGGCAAGGTCATTGGACTGCAGCACGCCCGCCTGACGGAACAGTTTGTCGATAGGCCCGCGTGGATCGAGGCCGTAGCCGAAGCCCGAGGTATGGCTCATCAACTCGCGCATGGTCGGGGCCCGCTTGGCCGGAACGGTCAGAACATTGCCCTGCGCGTCGGTGCCTGACATGACGGTCAGGTTGGCCAGTTCGGGCAGATATTTGCTGACCGGATCGTCGAGTTTCCACTTGCCCTCTTCATAGAGCATCATCATGGCCACGCCAGTGATCGGCTTGGTCATGGAATAGATGCGCAAGATGGTGTCTTTGGCCATGGGCTTGGCCCGGTCGATCGAGGCTTGGCCATAGGTGTTGAACTGGACCACCTTGCCGTGACGAACCAGAAGGGTCGACAGGCCAGCGACCTCACCGTCGGCCACAGCCTTGGCCATGGCTGCGTCTAGAGCCTTCAGGCCTTCTGGGTCCATGCCGACGCTCTGCGGCGCAACCGGTTGGGCCAGATCGTAGCCAGGGCTGGGGGACTTGGCCAAGCTGGCGGTGGCCACGCTGGCCGCGAGACCGGCGGTCATGATGGCCGTGGCCAGAAGGTGGGCGCGTTTCATGTTGATCTTGATTCCCGGTTGGTACGGCCTGTTTGCCAATGGGCGGCCATAAACAATCTATGGGGCCATCTTGGTCGTGCGCCCCACCACCCTGTCAAGCCATTCTACATTTGAGTGTCATAATTCGTCAGGCGGGGCGGGTGGACCGACTTAAATGGCTCGAATGCCGAGCCTGAGGACGTCAACGACCTCGATGCTGACCTGGAATTTTGCGTCATCATCAATGGTAGAGGGCCGCCCCGTCAGCCAAGCCGAAGCCCCCATGATAATCATCCTCAGGACCTCGAGATGGACATCTCTCATGGCTTCTGCATCGCGAGCCCGCTCAAACATCGTCATCAGGGCGCGGGTCAGGCCACCAACCCGCTTTCGCAAATAGGTTTGATTGGTTGGGCCATAGGCTTCGAGACTGCGCAGGGCCCTGAGGGGCTGAAGCTCGGCATGTTGCTGGGCAAGGGCGAAGTTACGCAGAAAAGTGGTCACGTCATCGCCGCTTTCGGATGATGGCTCGCCAACCGACTGATAAATATGTGGCAAGATCCGGTCGCTTTGATCGAAACAGGCTTGGATCAGCGTCTCCTTGTCCCCGACCCGCTGATAAAGCGTGCGTTTTGTGACCTTGAGCTCGGCGGCGATCTCGTCGAGCGAGGTTGTGTCTATACCCTTCCAATTGAACAGGCGGATGGCGGTCGACAGGATCCGTTCGCGCTTGGCCTTGGCCAGACTTTCCCGGTCAAAGGGGGCGATCTGCGTGACGAGTCCGTTTAGATTGAACGGCTTCGTGGAAACCGGCTTGGCCCGATCTTTCGCCCAGCCGTTGATCAGCAGATCGATCAGTAAGGTGACGACCACCTGCCGGATGATTGGGCCTTGGGTTATGCGCTCGGCCCAAAAGCAGGTGTAGGGTACCCAGCCGATCAGGCTGACGATGGTGCGCGCGACCACCTCATGGTCCATCGGACGCAGTTCGCCCGCTTGCGTGCCCTGCTGCAGGATCGACGACAGCCGGGCGATCAGGCCCTCGTGCAGGCCGTGGATGGTCTCCTTATCCGCTGGATTGAGGATGCCGATCTCGGTGATCGAGGCAATGTCCGGGGCATCAGGGCCCAGCACGTTCAAGACGAAGGCGGTAATGCGATCGGCTGAGTTGGTTTGATTTTGAACCGCCTCTTCAAGGCCCCGCGCGAGCAGTTCGCAGGTTCTGCGATAGACTTGAAATACGAGGTCGGCACGGTCTGTGACATAGTAATAGAGCGCCGCGCGGGTCACCCCGGTCTCTTGCGCAATGACCGCCAACGAGGTCTGAGACACACCGTGCGCGATCACGGAGCGGGTCGCCGCATCGATCAGCCGGGTTCTTCCCAGCTTTACGTCAGTCGTTGTCTGTGGGGGTTTTTTCGTCATTCGACGTTTATAGCCCAGCATTTGGCCACGAGTCATGTGGCCGACATACATCACCAATCCCGCAAATTCTCACAAATTGATACCCATTTGTAGAACGCCTTGACAGGTCGTCATCCTTTCGGCGCATTAGGACACTGAAATGCAAATGCCGAAACTCAGGGTTAACTTTGAGTCGGTCCAGGGGGGAGAATTCCATGACTAAGAACCGATCAGCCATGCTTATGGCTCTTTTGGCGGGGGCATCGGTTTTGCCCGTCCTATTGTCTGCCGGTGTGGTGCAGGCGCAAGAGGCGACGCCGACCAAGAGCGTTGGCGTTGAAGAGGTGGTCATTACCGCCCGTCACCGCGATGAAAATGTTCAGAACATTGCCGCAGCCGTGTCCGTGCTCGGCGGCGAACTTCTGACCAAGACCAACACCACGACCATTACACAGCTGACGGAAATGATCCCCAGCGTACAGTTCTCGTCCTACAATCCGCGCAACTCGCAGATCAATATCCGCGGCTTCGGTAGCGCTGCGAACCTCGCCAATGACGGCCTTGAGCCTGGTGCCGGTTTCTATGTCGATCAGGTCTATTATGCCCGTCCGGCCTCGGCGACCTTCGATCTGATCGATATTCAGCGGGTCGAAGTGCTGCGCGGTCCGCAAGGCACGCTCTATGGCAAGAACACGACGGCAGGCGCGGTGACCATCACCACTGCGGCTCCGACCTTTGCCCCTCACGCCAGCCTCGAACTGACCGGCGGTGACTATATGTTCGGTCAGGGCAAGCTCTCGGTGTCGGGTCCGATTGTGGCCGACAAGCTGGCTGGCCGATTGGCGGTCTCGTACTCGACCCGCGAAGGCATGATCACCAACGTTCAAGATGGCTCCAAGGACAATAGCAGCCGCAATGCCATGATCCGTGGCCAACTGCTGTTCCAGCCCAATGACGCCTTCAATGTCCGTCTGGTCGGCGACTATGCCAAGCAGAACACCAACTGCTG
>JBEGOG010000253.1:0-6505 GCA_041182125.1 Pseudomonadota bacterium | reverse complement strand
CGAGCGCGCGTTGCTTGTCTGAGTCTGGTTTTGCCACGAGTTTCAAAGCCGCCTGGTTCATTGATGAGATCCTTATCCCACGATTCTCGCCTTCCCCTCGTGCCCCGCTGGCGCAATGGATGACTGCAGTTTTCGTACATGGTTTGTTCCACGTTCGCAATATGTTCTTTTGCGCGGAACGATAAGATTTCAATGACTACGAAAATTAGGTCTGCGGACTATTCGTTCAAAAGTGCGTCAATGGCCGCCAAAAGCCGATCCGGCGTTACTGGCTTTGCAATATGGGCATCAGCACCGGCCGCAACCGCTTCGTCCCGGTGCTGTTCCATCGCGTTCGCGCTCAACACGGCGATTGGTGTTGGGGCACGTCCCTGTTCGGTCTCCAAGGCCCGAATCTGTCGGATAGCACTCAGGCCATCCAGCATCGGCATCTGGACGTCCATCAAGACCAAATCAAATTGCCGCGCCTTAAAGGCTGTTACAGCCTCTTGCCCATCCACCGCTATGGTGAGATCGACGGGAAACGGCGCGAGGATTAACTGCACCACCTTGCGATTGACCGGATGGTCCTCCGCCAAAAGGATGCGAATCCGTCTTGCGTCCGGATTATCGGCAACGCTCTCCATGATCTTCAGCGATGGCTCGGGACCGAGCAAATCCAATTCCGACCGGTCTGGAAGTTTGCGCAGCGGAAGTCGAACAGAGAATATGCTGCCCAGACGCGGCGTTGACCGCGCACCGATCGTACCGCCCATGGCCTCCACGATCTGACGGCTCAGATAAAGGCCTAGTCCGCTTCCGCCAAAGCGCCGGGTTATAGAATTGTCGGCCTGGGAGAACCGCTTAAAGAGGTGCGCAGCGTTTTCAGGTCCAAATCCCATACCTGAATCTTCGACATCAATCCGCACCCAAACCCGCTCATCCGTGGCCGCCACCGGCTCAATCGCCGCGCGCAAGGACACCTTGCCCGTCGCGGTGAATTTAACCGCGTTGGACAACAGATTTCGAACCACCTGATTAATGCGACCGGGATCGCCTTCGAAAAGTCCCCCTGTGTCAGGCCTGAGCTGAATTTCGAAATTCAAGCCCTTCTCATGGGCCGCGGCTTGCGACAGCCGCGCGGCATCGATCAATTCGGCCTGGAAATCAAAACGCGTGCCCTGGATGTCCAGATGCCCAGCCTCAATCTTTGACAGATCCAGAATGTCGGAGAGCAACCGCTGAAGGCTGGCAGCCGATCCAACGATCAGTTGAACCATCTCGGTCTGCTTGGGCGACATCTCGGTCTTGGCCAAGGCACCGGCGACGCCGATGACCCCATTCATAGGCGTGCGAATCTCATGGCTGATATTGGCGATGAATTCAGACTTGGCGCGATTGGCCGCATCGGCTGCATCCTTCGCCGCGACCAGCCGCTCTTCGTTAGCCTTTAGGTCGGAAATATCTTGTACGACCCCAAAAGCGGAAACCAGTTTACCGGTTTCGCTGCGTTGGAAGATCAATACTGTTCGAACCCAAACCGTGACGCCGTCATCGCGGATCATCCGGTGCTCTGCTCGCAAGGGCTCAAGACTGTTGCCATGGCCTGATACAGCGCCGCGCATCATGTTCAAGTCATCAGGGTGGATCATCTGCCAGAAGCGCGAGACAACCATCTGATAGTCTGTCGGATTGCCCAACATCTTCCGGGCTTCGGCATTGGTCCAGAACGTTTTGGTGCTGTAATCTAGCTGCCAAGAGTAAAGGCCGCCCAATTCAGCGGCCACCTCAAGATTTTTGCGCGTAATTTCGAGTTGCCGTCGACCATTAACCTCGACCGTTACATCAAGAAAGGTGCTTACAACCTTATCGGGGCTATCCGATCCCGGAACAAATATGGGCTTAGCATTGACCTTAAGCCAACGAACGTCCGCGCTTGTTATACGCGCACCGATAATGACGCCGGATTGTGCGTTTCCGGTCCGCAAACAGACCCGTGCCGGATAGTCTTCGAGTGGAACGGGCTTGTCGTCTTCCCCAATAACTTCCCAACTCAATTGAGACGGATCGCCTGTCAGAAACTGCTCGCCGGTAATCTGCAGAATCTCTTCCGCTGCGGGATTCCACATGACGATTTTACCGGCACGATCATAAACGATCAGACCGTCGGGCATACCGGCGAGAACCGCATGCAGATCCTGCTCGTTCAGACTTGAATCCACCAAGCTACGGTATCCTTAAAACCGACAAGCAAGCAAAAGCTCATGCGTCTCTCGTGGGGATCACGCGCCCGTCCGTAATCCATGTACTATATAATATGATTTTAATTTAAACAGGTCGAAGTTCTAACCGTGGTGGGCATGGCCCTTCTGACCCGCCACATAGTCCCTAATGACACGCTCTAAAACGGTCAGAGGCATGGCTCCTGCCTGAAGGCCCGCGTCGTGGAACTGGCGGATATCGAAACCTTCCCCCAGCGCGGCCTTGGCTTCTGCCCGCAACCTAGCCCAAACTGTGTGACCGACCTTGTAGCTGCAGGCCTGCCCGGGCCAGACACAATAGCGCTCTATCTCGGTTGTCACGCCCGAGACAACGTCGCCGTCCGTGGTCGCCATCCAGTCGATGGCCTTTTCTCGGCTCCAGCGCTTATGGTGCATGCCCGTATCGACCACAAGGCGGCAGGCCCGGAACAGGGCCGACTGCAGATAGCCGATCTCGCCAAACGGATCCTTGGCATAGACACCCATCTCGTCAGCCAACTGTTCGGCATAGAGCGCCCAGCCCTCGACATAGGCCGAAAAGCCGCTCAGTTGCCGGATTAACGGCAAGGGCGCTTCCTGCTGCAGGGAGATCTGGAAGTGGTGGCCCGGAATGGCCTCATGGTGGGTTAGGGTCGGCAGGGTCCAGGTCGGGTTCTCGGCCGTGTCGCGCAGATTTATGTAATAGGCCCCGGGCCGGGAACCATCCATGGACGGCGAGTTATAATAGCCCCCCGGCGCTCCAGCCTCGATATAGGTCGGCACCCGACGGATCTCGACCTTGGCCTTGGGCAGGATGCCGAAATATTGTGGCAGCAGGGCCTGAACCGCTTCGACCTGCTTGTTCAGATCGCCCAACAACCGTTCCTTATCCTTGTCCGTATTGGGATAGAGGAACCGAGGATCGGTATAGAGCCCCCGCCGAATACGCTCGCCGACCGTGCCCTTGCTCATGCCCTGAGCCTTAAGGATCACATCAATCCGCGCGGTCAGATCCGCAGCCTGATCCAGACCCATCTGATGGATCTCGTCCGGGGACAGGGTCGTGGTGGTTGAGGACTTCAGCGACGCGGCATAATAGGCCTCACCATCCGGCACGCGCCAGATGCCCGCATCATGGACGGCCTTAGGCTGGAGGCTGGCGATCAGGTCGGCTTGACGATTGAGCGCGGGCTGAACCTTATCCTGATAGATCTTGCTGGCTGCCGCCGCATAGTCACCCGGCAGCCCCTTGGCCTTGGCGCGGCGCGCCAGAGACTGGACCAGAACCGTCGTTTCTGCCGAGGCCGAGCGCAGGCTGTTCATCTGCACCAAGGTCCGCTCGAGCACGAAATCGGGTGGTGTAAGGCCCGCGCCAACATCGCGGCGCACGACCTCACTTTCCTGGTCCAGCACCCGAGCAAAGGCCTCTAGGCGCGACAGATAGGCGTCGGCATCGGCCTTGGTCTCGATAGAATGTTGGCTATCCAGAAAGTCGGGCAAGGCCTGATAGGAACCCGTCAGCTGGCTGACCACATAGGGCTCGCCCGTACCCGAGCCGCTGAAGCTTTTCAGACGGTTGGCCTCGTCGGCTACCTCCATCTCAAAGATCACCGTGTCGTAGTTTACGGCATCCATGCCGCTGAGGGCCTTGCGATCAAAGGCCCGCATCTTGGCGAGGCGCAGGCCATTATCGACTCGGTCTTGCGCTCTGGCGGCGAGCGAGCGGTCCGCAAGTTGGCCCTTGGCCGCGGCCCTATCGCCCTTGTCCATGCCAAGGCCCGTCAGCATCTCGGGCGAGCGCCGCATATAGTCCTGAACGAAACCGTCAAAGAGGGCGTTGAGCTCTGCGCCCTTACCACTGGCCGCAAAGGCCAGTTGAGGCAAGCCTGCCGTTACTGCGACGGCACCGGCACCGGTTAGAAGGGCTCTGCGGCTGAACATGACGGGCTTCCCGAAAGGTCTATGGTTTGCCTAGACCTATCGAGGGCGGACTGAACGCACAAGTCGCCAAGCCGAAAAACAGATTAGAATAGAGTTAGATCAGGACTTACGCTCGTCCCAGCCATAGGCGACCCAAGAATGGCCGCCGACCTTATGGGCTTCTATGACGCCATCTTCGGCCACGTCAGGCTTGGCAGTGCGGCGCGCGCGCAGGGCAAGGCCCGCGACCGCGACCAGAACGCTGGTGATCAGGGCGATAACCAGAACCGTCGCGGCAAAGACGAGCGCCAAGAGGGCCGCCAGACCGGCAGCAATGGTCGTGGCAATGGCGCTGCCCAGCCAAGCCAAACTCTTCCAAACCGAATGACCCGCACTATTGAAACGAAGGCTTTCTTGCCCTGTCATGACCCTGTCCTATGTCCCGAAAGGGGAACAATCCTCGCCCTTCTATGTTGGGCCTAACATGCGCCGCGTCAATGGCATCAAACAGTTAAGTTTTGGACAGGAGGGGAATTATCCCAACACGGCCTAGGCCTCCACCAACGCCCGACGTTCGCGCATCACTGTGTCATAAGCCTCATTAATTGCGGCAGATTTTAGGTGGGCCAACTCGACAAATTCGGGCGGTAGGCCACGTGACTGGGCGCGGTCCGGGTGGGCTTCAGACAGGGCCCTGCGCCAAGCCGACCGAACGATCTCGTCGGAGGCATCAGCTTCCACCGCCAAGATCACATAGGGATCCTTAGGCCCTGCCCCGAGATGGGTGGCCCTGATGCGGCGAAAGGTCAGAGAAGACAGACCAAAGAGCTGCGACACCTCTTCGAGATAGTCGATCTCTTGGCGGGTGACCGCACCATCGGACTTGGCAATGTGAAACAGACCGTCGAGCACGTCCTCAAGCAGTTGCGGACAGGCGCGGTAACGTTTGGCCAGACGTTTGGCATAGCCCTCAAAGCCAAGGGTGGTTTGCCGTGCAAGGTCATAGAGCCGCTGGATATCGCGGACATTTTCGGAAGTCGGCTGGAAAACCTCCGAAAAGGCTTCAAATTCCATCAGATCCGCCCGACCATCAGCCTTGGCCAATTTCGCGCCGAGCGCTATGACCGCTGTGGAAAAGGCCGGGTCCTGTCCAGGCAGGGTCTGCGGACAGTCATCGCAGTCGGCGGCGTTGAAGCGCCCCGCTGCAAGTTTGACGATGTTGTGCCAGAAGGTCATGAGATGACGGACACCTTAGTGACGTGGCGACATTATGACAACCTCTGAGCCTAGACCTACGGCAATGGCCCCATCGTCACGCTGGACCTTCTGGATCGATCGCGGCGGCACCTTCACCGATGTGATCGGCGCGCAATGCACCATGCTTGTGCGCACCCTCAAGCTCCTGTCGGCTAGCGATGCCTATCCCGACGCCGCCGTAGAGGCGATGAGACGTATTTTGGGTGTTGCGCCCAACGATAGCTTCCCCGCCGACCGGGTCGAGGCCATCAAGATGGGCACGACGGTGGCGACCAATGCCCTGTTGGAACGTAAGGGCGCCCGCACCCTGCTGATCGCGACCCAAGGCTTTGGCGACAGCCTGATCATTGGTGACCAGACCCGCCCGGACCTTTTTGCGCTAGATATAGTTCGCCCTGAGCCTCTGGCAGAACGGACCATCGAGGCCGCCGAGCGACTGACCGCGACCGGTGAAGTGCTAATCCCGCTCGACCGCGAAGCCCTCGCCGTGCACTGCCGCGAGGCTGTGGCCGCAGGCCTGACCTCGGTCGCGATTGCCTTCATGCATGCCGACCTCAATCCGGTTCACGAGTTGGCCGCCGCAGAGATCGCCAGATCCGCTGGCTTTGCCCATGTGGCCATGAGCCATGAGGTCTCACCCCTGCCGCGCTATTTGCCGCGCGCTGAGACCACCGTCGCCGATGCCTATCTGACCCCCGCCCTTCGCGCCTATGTCGATCAGGTGGCCAGCGCGGTGAACGGGGCCGACCTTTATTTCATGACCTCGGCGGGCGGATTGGTCCGGGCGCAGGCCTTTCGCGGCAAGGACGCCGTCGTCTCCGGCCCCGCAGGCGGTGTCGTCGGTGTGGCGCAGACTGCGCTTCAATCGGCTGAAGGCAAGCCAGCGTTAGGCTTTGATATGGGCGGCACCTCGACCGATGTCTGCCGCTTCGACGGGTTCTTAGAACGGCGCGACCGGGCCGAGGTTGCGGGGGTTCGCCTGCGTGCCCCCATGCTGGATGTCGAGACCGTGGCAGCGGGCGGCGGCTCGATCCTGACCTTTGACGGCGCGCGCGTGAGGGTCGGACCAGGCAGCGCCGGAGCCATCCCCGGACCCGCCGCCTATGGAC
>JBEGOG010000252.1:0-3362 GCA_041182125.1 Pseudomonadota bacterium | reverse complement strand
GGCTCACCGGCGATCAGGTTCAGGAAGGTGATCATGGCCTGCTTGGAGTCCAGCAGGCCCTCGTCCATATTGATGTCGATGATCTGGGCCCCGGCCTCGACCTGCTGGCGCGCCACGGTCAGGGCTTCGGACAGATTGCCCTCGACGATCAGTTTCTTGAACTTGGCTGATCCCGTGACGTTGGTGCGTTCACCGACATTGATGAAGGACGGGCGAGGCGCGGCGGTCATGGCTGGGATGCTTTCAGAGGTCGTCATGGTTCAGGACAGCTCGAACGGCTCAAGGCCAGACAGGCGCATGGCGGTGGGCCGCACGGGCGGCACGCGGGGCGTCATGCCCCGGACCGCATCGGCAACATGGCGGATATGATCAGGCGTCGTGCCGCAGCAGCCGCCCAGAATATTGACGATGCCGTCGGCGGCCCACTCGTGCAGCATGTGACCGGTCTGGTGCGGCTCCTCGTCATATTCGCCAAAGGCATTGGGCAGGCCCGCATTGGGGTAGGCGGCGACCAGCGTGTCGGCCAGACGGCTGATCTCGGCAATGTGCGGACGCATCAACTCGGCCCCAAGGGCGCAGTTAAAACCAACGGCGAAGGGCTTGGCATGCTTGACCGAGTTCCAGAAGGCCTCAACCGTCTGGCCCGACAGGGTGCGGCCCGAGCGGTCGGTGATGGTGCCGGAAATCCAGATCGGCAAGGGCTCCAGACCCTCGTCCTCGAGGTCCAAAATCGCCTTCAGCGCCGCCTTGGCGTTTAGGGTGTCAAAGATGGTCTCGACGAGGAACAGGTCCACTCCGCCCTCATGCAAGGCCAAGACCTGCTCGCGATAGGCGTTGTAGACCTCATCAAAGGTCACAGACCGGGCCGAAGGGTCATTGACGTCGGGGCTGATCGACAGGGTGCGGTTCAAGGGGCCAATGGAACCGGCCAAAAAGCGCGGCTTATGGGGTTCCTTAGCGGTCCAGCGGTCGGCGCTTTCGCGGCCCAGACGCGCGGCCTCTAGGTTTAGGGCCCGCACCTGGCTCTCCATACCATAGTCGGCCATGCCGATGGAGGTGGAGGAAAAGGTGTTGGTCTCGGAAATATCCGCGCCTGCGCCATAATAGGCATCATGCAGGTCGGTGATGATGTCCGGACGGGTCAGGATCAGCAGGTCATTATTGCCCTTTTGCGGCATGGCGTGGTCCGCGAACTGGGTGCCGCGATAGTCTTCCTCGGACAGCTTGTACTTCTGGATCATCACGCCCCAAGACCCATCCAGCACCAGCACGCGTTCAGCGGCGGCGGCCTTAAGGGCGGCAATTCGATCAGCACGGCTCATGGTCTCGTCTCTTTCGATCAAGTTTCGGCTTAGGGTGAGGACCTAGACGGTCTCGCGCACGCCCAAGACCCGGCAGATGGCATAGACCAGATCAGCGCGGTTCAGGGTGTAGAAATGGAAGTCTTGGAAGCCGCGTTCCTGCAGCTTTGAACACATCTCAGCGGCGATGGCTCCGGCCAGCAGGCGGCGGGTTTCGGGATCATGGTCCAGCCCATCAAACAGATTGGCCAACCAGACCGGAATGGTCGTCTGGCAAGAGGCCGCCATCTTGACGAGGCCCTTGAAATTGGTCACCGGCATGATGCCGGGCAGAATTGGAATGGTAATCCCTGCCGCCCGAACCTTGTCGATAAAGCGGCTATAGGCGTCGATATCGAAGAAGAACTGGCTGATGGCGCGGGTGGCCCCGGCATCAACCTTAGCCTTGAGCACGTCGATATCGTGGTCGATGGACGGGCTTTCGGGATGTTTTTCCGGATAGACGCTGACCGAGATCTCGAAGGGCGCAATCTTGCGGATGGCACTACAAAGCTCGGTGGCATTGGCATAGCCATCGGCGCGCGGCACATAGGCGCCGCCTAGACCTTCGGGCGGATCACCGCGCAGGGACACGATATGCTTGACGCCCGAGGCCCAATATTGCCGGATCACCTCGTCCACCTCCTCGCGTGAAGCATTGACGCAGGTCAGGTGTGCGGCGGGCGAAAGGTTGGTCTCATCCAAAATGCGCTTAACCGTGCGGTGGGTCCGCTCGCGGGTCGAGCCACCCGCGCCATAGGTCACAGAGACAAATTCCGGCTGTAACGGGGCCAAACGACCGATGCAGGCCCACAAGGACTCTTCCATCTCGGGCGTCTTGGGCGGGAAGAACTCAAAGCTCACCCGCACGTCACGGCTGCTGCGCTCACCGGCGCGGGCAATCGGGCCGAGGGTGTCGGTCTCCACGGAGGGCACTTGGATCGGTGAAATAGACATTACGAAACTTTCGAACTCTTACGGTCAGCAGGGGCGCGTTTGGCAGCCCAGATCTTTACAGTCAGGCCCTCCGACGAGGCTGAGGGCAGGGTGGTCAGGTCCGGCGCGAGCAGTCCCGCCTCCGCCATCCAACGGCCCATCTCTTCATCAGAAAAGCCAAGCCGACGATGTTGATGCGCCTCGCGCAGGAACTCTAGCGCATGGGGGGCAAAGTCAATGATCAACAGACGCCCGCCCGGGGCCACAAGCCGCGCCGCCTCGATCACCGCAGAGGCAGGATCGGAAAGGTAGTGCAGAACCTGATGGACGACGACCAGATCGGCACTGCGGTCCGGCAGGCGCGTGGCGAAGATGTCCCCGTGACGCAGCTCGACACCTTGCAGCCCCGCTTCCGTGACATGCAGCCGCGCCACATTGAGCATTTGCTGGGACAGGTCTAGGCCGATGGCATCCTTGGCGCGCGGTCCCAAAAGGGCCAGCATCCGGCCAGCGCCCGTGCCCAGATCAATCATCCGATCAAAGGGCCCCGGACCGGCGGCGGAGAGAATGGCCGCCTCGACATTGGCTTCGGATACATAGAGCGAACGGACCTCGTCCCAGCGCGCCGCATTGCGCTCAAAATAGGACTGCGCATCAGAAGACCGCTCGCCGCGCACCGCGTCCAGCCGCTCGGCATCGCGTTGCATGCCCAGGTCCGTCGATTCGATCATGTCGAGGACCTGATCGACGAAATGGCGCAGGACGGGATCGGCGGCGACGCGGTAAAAGACCCAAGCGCCGTCGGGGAACCGCTCAATCAGGCCTGCGTCGCTGAGAAGTTTCAGATGACGCGAGACACGCGGCTGGCTCTGGTCCAAAATCTGGCTCAGTTCCATGACCGCCAGCTCTTCGTTGGCCAGAAGCGCAAGGATGCGCAGGCGGGTCGGCTCGCCCGTCGCCCGCAAGGCCTCGATCACGTCTTCTGATGTCACGACACCCGCCAATCACATAAAGATATCCTTATATCTTTATGTCTCAGTTTTCTGGGCTTTGCAAGGCGAGGATGAATGGGGTGATGGGCATGAT
>JBEGOG010000251.1:0-3363 GCA_041182125.1 Pseudomonadota bacterium | reverse complement strand
GTTATAGACGCTACGCCATGGTCATGTTGTTGATCATCTATATCCTCAACTTTCTCGATCGCAGCGTCATCAACATCTTGGCGGAACCGATCAAGACGGAACTGGGCCTGATGGATTGGCAGCTTGGGCTGCTCACGGGATTGGCCTTTGCCATCTTCTACACGGTTCTTGGTCTGCCCATCGCACAGTTGGCCGAGCGTCATAACCGTCCTGCCATTATCGCCGTTTCTCTTACGGTCTGGTCAATGATGACGGCGGCTTGCGGGTTGGCACAGAATTTCTTCCAACTCATTCTCGCACGGATCGGTGTGGGCGTCGGAGAGGCCGGCTGTACGCCGGCAGCCCATTCGCTCATTTCAGACTATGTGCCCCGCGAGCAGAGGGCTTCGGCCCTTGCCTTCTATTCCATGGGAACCCCACTCGGTTCGTTGCTGGGCTTGGCGGTCGGAGGTTTGGTGGCTGATGCCTATGGCTGGCGCATGGCCTTTATCGTCTGCGGTCTGCCCGGGGTCCTGTTCGCCATAATCGCGGCCTTTACCCTGATTGAGCCGCGCATAAAGAAGGCAGTCTCTGCGGTTCAGGCCGCCGCAGCCCCAAAGGTGACCTATCGCCAAGCGCTCAAGACCTTGGCCAACAAAAAGACCTTCGGGCTGGTGGCTGGAGGTGCAGCGGTGAAGGCCTTTATCGGCTACGGCCACGCCCCGTTCACGGCCTCGTTCTTCTATCGCAATCACACCGAAGAGATCGCTTCACTGGCTGCGATGTTCGGCTTGAAATCGGGCGGCTTTCTGGGTCTGTCTCTTGGTCTCGTCGGCGGCATTGGTGGGGTGATCGGGACCTATATTGGCGGTCAATTGGCCGATCACTATGCCAAGAAGGACCTGCGCGGCTGGATGGTGATTCCGGCTGTCGCTGCCCTCATCAATATTCCGATCTATCTGCTTGCCATCAATATGCACAGCGCGGTTTTGGCTCTGGCGATCTTCGTTATCACATCGGCCTTGGGGTCGCTTTGGTACGGACCGATCTATGCCACCGCCCAGAGTATTGCGCCGGTCAATACGCGTGCGACCGCCTCAGCGGTGATGCTGTTTGTCATCAACCTGATCGGTTTGGGCCTTGGCCCACTGGTCGTGGGCCTGATGAGTGACGGGTTTGCGGTCGGCTTTAATCTGGGCACGGCCGAGGGCGTGCGCTGGGCGCTCATGATCTCGATGGGTTTCAACATCATCGCTGCGGGCTGCTTTTGGGCAGCGCGCAAGACGATCGCAGGCGATATGGAAAGCTGACGGCGACGTTGGTGCTGAAGCTAAAGCTTCAGCACCAACTTGGCCATGATATCGCGCTGAATCTCGTTCGAACCGCCATAGATCGAAGCGGCGCGGTTGTTGAGATAGCTCGGCACAATGGTCAGGCCATTTTCAGGTCCGACGAAGGGTGTGTTGGACCGAGGCTTGCGGGCTTCGGGCTGACTCACCGCCGCATAGAAGCCAAGGCCCTCAACGGCGATCTCATCGAGCCGCTGCTTGGCCTCAGTGCCTTGAGTCTTGAGCATGGAGGAGGCTGGGCCGGGGTTCTTGCCAGCCGACAGGGCCGCCATGACGCGGTGCTCGGTCATCTCGATAGCATTGACCTCAACCCCCGCTAGGGCCAGCTTGCGGCGGAAATCCGCATCATCGATCAGCCGTCCGCCGCTGTCCGCCGCCTCTTCGCGCGCCATGGCCTTGAGCCGGTCGAGATTGACCTTCAGGCCTGCCGCCGAGCCGCCGCCGCGCTCGAACTCGAGCAGATATTTGGCGACCGTCCAGCCTTCATTCTCTTCGCCGATCCGGTTGGCGACGGGAACGCGAACATTGTCAAAGAAGACCTGATTGACCTCGTGGTCATCAGCCATGGTGATGATGGGCTTCACCTCGATGCCGGGGGTGTTCATTTCCAGCAACAGGAAGGTGATCCCCGCCTGTGGCTTGCCGTCGGTGCGGGTGCGCACCAGACAGAACATCCGGTTGGCCCAGTGGGCGTGTGTGGTCCAGATCTTGGAGCCATTGAGCACATAATGATCGCCGTCTTGGACGGCCCGCATCTGCAGGCTGGCCAGATCGGACCCTGATCCAGGCTCAGAATAGCCCTGACACCAATAGTCCTCACCAGCCAAGATGCGGGGCAGATAGTAGGCCTTCTGCTCTTCGGTGCCGTAGCCCATGATCACCGGACCGACCATCTTCAGGCCCATGGGCGACAGGCTTGGCGCGCCCGCGCGGGCACATTCGGCGGCGAAGATATAGCGCTGCATCTCGTTCCAGCCGGTACCGCCATATTTCGCAGGCCATGCGGGAGCGACCCAGCCCTTGGTATGGAGGATCTTCTGCCAAGCCAGATTGTCGTCCTTGTCACTGAAAACGCTGGTGGTTCGCTGCCCAGCGAGCCGCAGTTCAGGGGTCAAAGATTGCTCGAGAAATTCACGGACTTCGGCTTGGAAAGCGCGTTCTTCCGGCGTCAGTTCAAGATTCATGGTCTGGTTCCCCCTACGGCGCCATTTTCTGACGTTCAACTTAGCGCTAGCCTAGTGGCGAACAAGCCTCTGACCAAGGGGGCTTGATAAAAAGTCCGGCATAAGACCGGCGGGAGGAACGGCGATGAACCTCGATTGGACTGAAGACGATCTGGCCTTTCGCCAAGAGGTGAGGGCTTTTCTAGAAGAGTCCATGACCCCCGAAATTCGTCATGTTGGCCGTCATCTGACCAGCGTCTATGGCCCCAAGGCGGTCAGCATCGCGTGGCAGAAGATCCTCCATGCCAAGGGCTGGGTCGCGCCGGCCTATCCCGTGGAATATGGCGGTACGGGCTGGGACCTGACCCGTCGCTACATTTTCGCCAGCGAGTGCGCGCGGGCAGGGACACCGCCCCTGTCTCCGATGGGCCTTGGCATGTGCGGGCCTGTTCTGCTGGCCTATGGCACGCCCGAACAGAAGGCGCGGTTCCTGCCGCCGATGCTGGCTGGCGATGAGTTCTGGTGCCAAGGCTATTCGGAGCCGGGTTCGGGGTCTGATCTGGCTACCTTGCAGATGAGCGCGCGCGAGGATGGCGACGACTATATCTGTAACGGCCACAAGATCTGGACCACCCATGCCAATGTCTCGGACTGGATCTTCTGTCTTGTCCGCACCGCGCAGGAGCGGGTACCGCAGCTTGGCATCACCTTCCTCCTGATCGATATGCGCAGCCCCGGCGTCGAGGTCCGGCCGATCATCTCGCTTAGCGGCGAGCATATTCAGAACGAGATCTTCTTCACCGATGTGCGCGTGCCCAAGGCCAATGTGGTCGGCGAGGCGGGGCAGGGCTGGACCGTGGCCAATTATCTGA
>JBEGOG010000250.1:0-3385 GCA_041182125.1 Pseudomonadota bacterium | reverse complement strand
GTCATCCGGCCATGCTGCTCGGATATGCCGTGGCCAGCGCCCGGGCGCCAGTGCAATTAGATCAAGTCTCACCTCGGCATCCCGCAGATTTGGCCTGCGGGCGGCCAATTCCCGCGCCGCGCGATGCAGTCTTTGGCGCTGATCGGTACTGACCGCCTCAAGCGCGTCGGCCAGGCTGAGGCGAAGCTTGACCTCGACCACGGCCAAGACCTTGCCGCGCTGGGCCAATATATCGATCTCGCCCTGCGGGGTCTTGAGCCGAAAGCCTAGAATCCGGTAGCCCTTGAGCATCAGCCACGCTGCGGCCCAAAGTTCGGCGCGCCGACCGCTTTGACGTGCCTTCAGGCCACGCTGGGTCTTGAACATACTGGCGTTCACGACACCCCCTTGAGGGCGAGGGCGCGCTTGTACAGAACCTTGCGCTCCAGTCCCAAAGCCTTGGCGACCTGAGCGGCGGCCTCGGAGGGGCCCATGCGGGTCAGGGCTTCGGTGAGGGCCGCGTCTGCATCTTCCTCAGTTGACGCCACGATCTCTCCGGGGCCAACGACAATGACGATCTCGCCCTTGGGCTTGTCGAGGCGCGGATCGGCCGCCAGCTCTGCCAAGGTGCCGCGAAGGGTGGTCTCATAGAGCTTGGTCAGTTCGCGCGAGACGCTGGCTTGGCGCGGACCAAAGACCTTGGCCATGTCGGCGAGGCTGTCGGCCAGCCGCGAGCCACCCTCATAGAAGATCAGCGTGCTGCGAAGGCTGACCAGTTCGGACAGGAAACTGATCCGTGCCGCTGATTTGGGCGGCGGAAAGCCTGCGAATAGGAACCGGTCCGTGGGCAGTCCCGCCACCGTGAGGGCTGCGAGTAAAGCCGATGCGCCTGGAATGGGCCAGACCTGCGCGCCCGCCTCAAGCGCCTCGCCCACCAGCCGATAGCCGGGATCAGAGACGAGCGGCGTTCCGGCATCGGACACCAAAGCGACCCGCCCGCCTGAAGCCAGCGCCGCCAAGACCTTGGGCCGGACCCGTTCAGCGGCATATTCGTCATAGCGTTCCAGCGGCTTTTTCAGCCCATAGGCATTGAGCAGCTTGCCGGTGACGCGGGTATCTTCGGCCAGCACCAGATCGGCCTGGGCCAGCACATCCAGCGCTCGCAGCGTAATGTCGCGCAGATTCCCGATCGGCGTGGCGACAATATAGAGCCCCGGTGCCAGCTCTTGATCTTTCGGTGGCGGATAGATGGGGATCAAGGGTTTGGGCTCGCGCTGAAGGGCCGGGCGGGGCAGTGACCTATGGATTAGCGCCAAAGGCCGCACTTCACCACCCTCGACATGGATTGGCTCCTATCCAGCCAGAACCGAGGTCACCGCGTCTAAGAGGGCGCGGCCTTGGGGTGTTGCGCAGAGCCGGTTGGCTTCGGTGGTGATTAGGCCCAACTCCGCCAACTGCACCACTCGGTGATGGTCGGGGGTTAGGTCGAGGGCGGTCAGGTCGCTGAACGATACGCCCTCGTCGATTCGTAGGCCTGCCAAGAGCCGCTCTTCGGCCTGTTCTTGCGGGCTCAAGACCTGCTCGCTCTCCCATCCAAGACCCGTGGCCTCGACCTGATCCCTATAGTCGCCGATCTTAGAGGCCGCGAAGGTGGCGACCCGTTCGCCTTCAACCGTAATCCGTCCATGGGCACCGGGCCCGACCCCGACATAGTCTTCTCCGCGCCAATAGATCAGATTGTGGCGCGACCGGGCCGCCTGTCCCTTGGCATGGTTGGAGACCTCATAGGCATCAAAGCCGCGCTGGCTGAGCACGGTTTGGGTGGTCTCATAGAGTACAGCGCCAAGCTCATCATCGGGCGGAACCAGCGCGCCGCGCCGAACGGCTCGATCAAAGGCCGTGCCGCTTTCGATGGTCAGTTGATAGGGCGATATATGATCCGCCCCCAGATCGGCGGCGGCGGAAAGCTCGTCGGCCCAAGCCTGCGGGGACTGTCCCGGTAGGGCATAGATCAGATCGACCGACAGGCGCGTAAAAATATCCCGCGCTGTGCGGGCGGCGCGCAGGGCTTCTTCTGCCCCATGATTGCGGCCCAAAAGCTGGAGCGAGGCGTCATCTAGCGATTGGAGGCCAAGGGACAGGCGCTCGACCCCGGCCTTAGCAAAGCCCTCGAACCGTTCACGTTCAGCATCGGTGGGATTGGCCTCTAGCGAAATTTCCAGCGCCCCTTGGGACGGCCAGAGGATCTTAGCCTCAGCAATGATCCTCGCCACCGCATCGGGCTCCATCAGCGAGGGCGTGCCGCCGCCAAAGAAGATCGAGACCAGAGGACGCGGGCCGGTCAGGTCCGCTTGGGTGCGCATGTCGGTGAGGATGGCCTCGACCAGATGGGCCTGCTCGATCTTGCGTCCCCGGTCCCGCACGACATTGAAGTCACAATAGGGACAGATGCGGGCGCAATAGGGCCAGTGGACATAGAGACCAAGGGGTGAGGTCAAAAGAGCGCTGCCTTGAGCAGGTCAAAGGCGCGCATGCGGTGGCTCATATCGTCCTTGGCCTTGGGGTCCATCTCGCCAAAGGTCATCTGGTGGCCCTCGGGCACAAAGATCGGATCATAGCCAAAGCCGTTCAGGCCGCGCGGGGGGAAGGTCAGGTTGCCATCAACCCGGCCCTCGACCACGAAGGCGGGGCCGTGGGGCCAGGCCACAGCGAGGGCGCAGGTGAACCAGGCGTGGGTGCTCTTGTCGTCACTCTCATCCATCCGACGCTCGACCTTGGCCATGGCCTCATAAAAGTCCTTATCCGGTCCGGCCCATCGAGCCGAATAGATCCCCGGTTCGCCGCCCAAGGCCGTGACCGACAGACCGCTATCGTCGGACAGGGCGATCAGGCCGCTGGCATCGGCCGCGAGGCGGGCCTTTAGCAGGGCATTGCCGACAAAGCTCACCTCGGTCTCTTCAGGCTCAGGCAGGTTCAATTCGCCCGCCGAGACCAGATTAAACCGTCCTTCGAGCAACAGGCCTAGCTCTCGCACCTTGCCCGGATTATGGGTGGCGACGACGATTTTTGTTCCAGGCTCTAGGGACAGGGCCATGTTTCACTCCGAGAGGCATCACCGATGAAGCTCTTCTTCTCCCCCACAACACCGTTCGTGCGCAAGGTGCGGATTTGCGCCATCGAGCTGGGCATTGAAAATCAGTTGGAATTGACCCCCGCCAATGCCTTTGCCGAGGACGGTCTGCGCGAGGTCAATCCCCTGTCCAAGGTCCCGGCCCTGCTGCTGGACGATGGCGGTGTCCTCTATGAGTCGCCGGTCCTTTGCGAATATGTCGACCATCTGGGCGGTGGTGGCCTTTTTCCGCCTGCCGGTCCGGAGCGGTGGACCGCGCTGCGGCGTCAGGCCCTC
>JBEGOG010000249.1:0-3396 GCA_041182125.1 Pseudomonadota bacterium | reverse complement strand
GACGATCTCTCCGCGGGCCACGAGGCGGTTATTGACGTAGATGTCGATGGCTTCCCCGACCTTGCGGTCTAGCTCCAGAATGCTGCCAGCACCGAGCTTTAGCAGCTGCGCGACGGACAGTTGGGCGCGGCCAATGACGGCAGAAATGCTCACCGGGACGTCAAAGACCGTGGAGAGATCACTGGCGGATTTGTTCTCGCCATCCACAGGCATATCCGACGCCAAGGCGTCAGAAGGGTCGAACTCGTCGAGGGTCAGGGGCGTGTCGCTGGCCATGGGCAGACCTCTCTCTTAGGGGGTGATGGTAGAAGGAAGGGTGTTGGGATCGATCGCTTCGGCGTGCAGGCCTTCGGCGGTCAAGGCATTGTGGAGGGCTTGGGCAACCCGCTCAGCCGTAACGGTTGGGTCATAGCTGGCGCGGCCATCCCCCCAATCGAAATGGAAGGCGGCGTGCGGCATCATGGGGTCGGCCTTGACGATGATCTGTCCCGGCATTCCCAAGGCTTGGGCCTGTTCATCCAGCGTCCTTTGGAACCGCTCGACCAGATCCGCTGACGCCCGGACCGTCAGGCGCGGTCCCGTGGTGATTTCGCGGACCAAGGCGTCAAGGGCGGCACGCGCCGGCGCTTCGGGGAATTGCTCTAGAGCGGCGTCTGCAATCTGTCGCGCGCAGGCGAGGGACAGTTCTGCCGATCCGACCCGATGGTCATGGGCGATCTGGACAAGGGTGGAAAGGGCCGCTTGGGCCGCATGGGCGATGCCTTGAAGCGCGGCAGCGGCGGCTTGCTCGGCCACGACCAGGGCGGAACGCTGGCCGTCCTCGAAACATTCCGCCCGGATTTGGGTGACCTCTTCGAGGGTAAAGAGCCGCTTCTGCTTGGGCGGGGCATAGGAAATGCCCCCCTCATCGTCGAAGACCGTTTCAAAGCTGAATTTGCGGGGCGTGGCTTCGGTCATCTTAATAGATCAACTCGTCGTCGCCGCCCTGGCCGGCCATCATGATTTCACCGCGCGCGGCAAGATCCTTGGCGACCTGAACCATGGCCATCTGGGCCGCATCCACATCCTTCAGACGCACGGGGCCCATGGACTCCATATCGTCTCGCATGATCTTCGAGGCGCGCTCGCTCATATTGGAGAAGAACAGTTCGCGAAGCGCATCGGACGAGCCCTTGAGGGCCAGACCCAGCTGATCCTTTTCCACAGCACGAAGTAGGGTTTGCACCCCGCCGGGATCGAGCTTGGCGAGGTCCTCGAATACAAACATCAGGGCGCGGATACGTTCTGCACTTTCGCGCGTCCGCTCTTCCAAGGCGCTGAGGAAGCGAGACTCGGTCTGGCGGTCGAAATTGTTGAAGATGTCCGCCATCATCTCGTGGCTGTCGCGCTTGGCCGTGCGGGCCAGGTTGGACATGAATTCATTGCGCAGGGTCAGCTCAATCTTGTCCAAGATCTCGCGCTGCACCGGTTCCATCCGCAGCATGCGGGTCACGCATTCCAGAGCGAAATCTTCCGGCAGGGCCGACAGAACCCGTGCGGCGTGATCGCCCTTGATCTTGGACAGCACCACGGCAACGGTCTGCGGATATTCGTTCTTCAGATAGTTGGCGAGCACGGCCTCATTAACATTGGCCAGCTTGTCCCACATGGTCCGACCGGCTGGACCCCGGATCTCCTCCATTAAGGAGTCGACCTTTTCCGGCGGCAGGAACGCGTTCAGGAGCCGCTGGGTCTGTTCGTACGAGCCCATAATCGCGCCGGTCGTGGACAGACCGGACACAAATTCCATCAACAGATCTTCGACCACGCTCGAGGGTACAGCGCCGAGGCTGGCCATGGCGGAGGAAATATCCTTGACCTCTTCCTCGTCCAGACCTTCCCAAATGGCCTGAGCATCTTCGCCGAGCGACAGCAGAATGACGGCAGCCTTTTCCGCGCCGCTTAGACCGCTCGCATTGGTGATCCCTTTTTTACCAGCGCGAGGGCTCATGTGGCCTCATGCAACCAGCCCCGGATGATCGAGATCGACTCTTCCGGGTTGTTGTTCACAAATTCAGAAACGCTACGGACCGAAGACGACTTCACCTGTCCTTCAATCCGGGCAATGTCGATGCGAGCGTCGATGCCACTATCGGATAGGGCAGGGACTGAGCCGTCAGGATTGGCGAGGGCCAGTTGCGCGCCACCGCTGCCACCTTGGCCCACCAGAGCCAGTTGCCGAACACCATTGCTGTCTCCGCGCGCCGTGGCCAAGAGCGGACGGACAACGAAGAAAATAACAAGCAGGGCGACGATGGTCAGTATGCCCAGTTCTGCAGCGCGCATGATGTCGTTCTTATCAAAACCGGCAAGGGGTGAACCTGCGACCACACCGCCGACCAAGCCTTCATCGCGTGCAAATTGAACGTTGGTTACGGTGACCGTATCCCCGCGGGCCTGATCAAAGCCCACGGCAGAGCGAACGAGATCCTCAATCCGCTTCATCTCTTCCGCCGAACGGGGCTTGTAAGGGGTCGGCTTGCCGTCCTTGTCGACAGAGGTTAGGCCATCGACTGCCACTGCGACCGATAGTTTCTTGACCTGACCCGGTTCGGTAATGGTCGTGGTATTGGTGCTCGAAATTTCAAAATTGGTGGTCTCTTCGATTCTTCCACTGGCGTTCAGCGTCGGGTCTGCGGCAGCGTTTCCAGCGGCACCGCCTGGAATGTTGTTGGCAACCGTTGCCTGACCCGTATTGTCGGGTTTGTTTTCCCGCGCATTTTCATCGACGGTCTGGGTCGAGCGGACGACCTGACCGTCTGGGTCAAACTTGCTCTCTTGGACCGTCACGCGAGCCAGGTCGAGAACGGCAGTAACGTTCACGCGAACCTTGCCCGGACCAACGACACCCTCAACCAGATCGCGGACCTTGCGCCGAATAGCCTCTTCAGCCTCACTGCGCCGCTCTTCACCGGCGGCACCGAGACCATCATTCTGCCCGCCGCCGAGAAGTTTGCCCTTCTGATCGACGATGGTGACCTTCTCGGGCATGAGACCTGGAACCGCGCTGGCCACGAGGTTTTGCAATGCTCTGACCTGCTCGGCAGTGGGCGCGCGGCCATTGACGCCGATCGTAACGGCAGCCGTGGGCGGCTGGGGCGCATCTTCGAACAGTTCACGCTTGGGCATGGACAGTTGAACGCGAGAGAAGTTGACCCATTCCTGCGAGCGGATGGTCCGGGCCAATTCACCCTCAAGCGCGCGCTGGCGGTTCAGATTTTGAACGAAATCGGTCTGTCCAAGGGCATTGGTCTCATCGAAGATTTCGTAGCCAACCGAGCCTGTGCTCGGCAATCCCTTGCCGGCGAGGAGCATTCTGGTCGATCCGACCTTGTCGCGGGCGACGAAGATGGTCGA
>JBEGOG010000248.1:0-3404 GCA_041182125.1 Pseudomonadota bacterium | reverse complement strand
CCGCTGGCCCCGCTGATGAAAGGGCGATCTGGCCCAAGGCTTACGCTTCTGACCGCCGTCGAAGCTGGTGAGGTGGAGGCCATTGTCCAAGCCCTCGCGGACTGGAGCGGCGGCATCCTGGCGGTCACCGAGGCAGCAAGACTGACCCGGCTATCGGTCAGCGATCTTCTGCCTCGCCTCGCCTTGGACTATCAGCCCCTTGGCGAGGGTCAGCTTGTCCGGCGCGCGGATTTGGCGGCGACGAAAGAGGCCTATCTTGCTGCCCTGACAACGACCCACACTCTGACCCCGACACGCGCCAACGCCGCAGTCGGAGAGGTCCGCAAGGGACTGGCCAAGGACCATGGCCGGGACCTCATCGCCCAGGCTGAACAGGTCTTGGCACAAGAGGGTTTGATAAGGCTCGAGGGGGCCAAGGTCGCGCTGGCGAGCCACAATCCTCTGGCCACCCTGTCCGCAGACGCCCTTGTGCGACTTGATGAAATCGAGACGCGGTTGCTGGCTGCCGGGCTGATGCCGCCCGATGTGGCGACCGTCGCGGGTGAGGATGAAGAGGCCCGCGCCCTGATGGCGCTGCTGATCGACACCGGCCGCGCGGTGGCCCTGCGCAATGGGGCCCTTCGCCAGACCCTGACCTTTCACCACCGCGCCCTGCTGGACGCAGCGCCCAAGCTGCGAAGCCACTTTCCGCCGCCGCAAAGCTTTACCACGGGCGAGGCGCGGGCGGCGCTGGAAACCACCCGCAAATATATTGTCCCAGTGCTGGAATATCTCGACCGCCTCGGCCTGACCCGCAGAGACGGGGATGTGCGGCAGGTCCTGACCGAGGGCGATGCAACGTCCGACCCGCTCTCCGACTAAAAGACGCGGCTTGGCACAAAAGCCCTTCAACTTTTCACGCAGGTGCCGCTACTGTTCGAGACCTTCGGAGGCGACTGGGGTCTGGTGGCCTCCCTGGTCTTCAAAACCAGTGACACGTCCACAAGGCGTGTGGTGGGTTCGATTCCCATCCGCCTCCGCCATCCCCTCGGCTCGATCTGCGGGGATGTTAAAATGAACGAGTGAGGAAAGACCTATGAGCGTTGCCCCATCCGGATTTTCCCTAACCGATTTGACCGGCCAGACGCGCGTCTTTCCGACCGGGCGACCCAGCCTGATCGCGTTTCTGAAAGAGGACTGCAACACCTGTAATCTGGTGGCACCGATCCTAGAGGCCTTCCATCAGGCCTGGGGCGACCAGGCCGACATCTGGGTCTTGGGCCAGTCCAAGGACGGCAATCAGATCTTGAAAGACCGCCACGGCCTGACCCTGCCCGTGCTCGATGACAGCGCCCTCAAGACCTCCTTTGCTTGGGGCTTTGAGATTGTCCCAGCCGTCTATTGGCTGGATGCAGAGGGCCAAGGCGGACCCTGTATCGAAGGCTTTGTGCGCACCGAATGGCAGGCCTTGGCCCAGCAGATCAGCGCCGATCTCAAGGCTGCCGACTGCGGCGTGGTTTGGGCCGACCTTCCCGATTGGCGGCCGGGTTGCGGCTCCAAACATCTTGACCCCAAAATCCACGAGCGCCTGCTGGCCGAGGCCGACAATAGCCCCATCCGGGCCCGCCGGATCGAGATCGCCAGCAGCGATGATCTGGACGAGTTCATGTTTGATCAGGGCTTTAGCGATGGCCTGCCTCTGGTGCCCCCCACGCCTGAACGGGTCCTGCGGATGCTGACCGGCACCCAAAGGGGCTCGCAAGAGATTGTCGCGGTGGTCCCGCCAAATATGGCTCCAGCGACGGTTGAGAAGGTGGCGATCAATGCAGTGATGGCCGGATGTCGCCCAGAATATCTGCCCGTCGTCATCGCGGCGCTAGAAGCGGTGTGTACGGACGAGTTTAACATGCACGGCGTGACGGCCACGACCATGGGGGCCTCACCCGTCCTCGTGATCAATGGTCCGATCCGACAAAAGCTGGGCATGAATATGAAGCTCGCGGCTCTGGGGCCCGACAATCGGGCCAATGCGACCATCGGGCGGGCCTTGCGGTTGATCATCCGCAATGTCGGCGGGGCCAAGCCCGGCGGTGTTGATCGCTCGACCCTCAGTACACCGATGAAATTCACCATGTGCTTTCCCGAATGGGAGGAGGGCTCGCCCTGGGAGCCGCTTCACGTCGAGCGCGGCTTTGCAGCGAGCGACAGCGTCGTCACAGCCTTTGCCATGACCAGCGGTCCCGTGCAGATCGTCGATCAGGAATCGCGCCAGCCTGACCAGATCGCCGGGACCCTCGGCCTTGGGCTCGAGGGCATGTTCCTATCCAAGATTCACCGCATGCCCGTCGATGCCCTGCTGGTGGTCTGTCCGGAGCATATCAAGACCCTGCTCAGCGATGGGCCCTATTCCAAGGCAAGGCTGAGGGACCGGATCCAAGAGGTCACCCGCCGCCCCCTGCGCGACATGGTGGCCAATGAGATCTCCGGCGCGGGCATCCCGCTGGCCAGTGCCGCCAAGATGACCGAGGCACAGCTCGACATGCTGGTGCCGAAATTTTCCAGTGATCAACATATTCACATCGTGGTTGCTGGATCAGAAGCGGGCAAGTTCTCAGCCGCCTTCCACGGCTGGGTGACGGGTCCGGCCGGTTCAGTCTCAGTTTCCAGAAAAATAGAATGCTGATAGCCTCACCTTAGGACTGGAGAAAAGCCATGACCACCATCTTGGATCCGACCGATGAGCGGGTCCCCGTTGAACGGCAGATCACCGCACGGACCGGAGATATTTCCGGCATTGTCGGCCTGCTCGATATCCATAAGCCGCGCGGCAATATCTTACTCGATGAGCTCGAGCTTCTGCTGGCGACGCGCTATCCGAAGGTCGAACTGAGGCGCTACACCAAACCGACCTTCGCCAAGCCTTGCCCGTCTGATCTGCGCCTGCAGATCCGCTCAGAGTGCGACTATCTGGTCGCAGCCCTGGCCGATTGAGGATCTTGCACGACGTGCAGTTTGCACGACACTGTATGGTTTGAAATCCAAGGTCTTCCCGCCGTCTCCATCGCCTCCAGCGAATTTGCTGAGGCGGCTCAAACCCAACGCAAGGCGCTGGGCATGGAGGGGGCGCGCTATGTTCTGGTGGATCACCCGATCCAAGACGCCACCTATGATGAGATGCGCAGCAAGGCCAAAGCCGTGCTCGATCAGGTCATCGCGGCCTTGACCCTCTGATCCTTCACCCCCAAACCCAAGGACCCAACCCATGACCTTATCTGCGCGTCAGATTGCTGGTGGGGCCTTGGCTCTGGTCTATGGACTATTCTTTGTCTGGTTTGGGGGGAACGGGAAGCCGGTCTCTGCGGAGGAGGGGGCTCGATATCTGGCCGCCCTCCGCACCTCGCCCTCGGCGCCGCTCCATCCCGAGA
>JBEGOG010000247.1:0-3405 GCA_041182125.1 Pseudomonadota bacterium | reverse complement strand
TGTAGTTGTGCATGGCAAAGAACAGGAAGCCTGATCCGTCGCCTGCAGTCAGCATGTCATAGACGATCTCGTCTGGGCTGGTTCCATCGCGTTTGGCGCGGGCGGCGATGCTGTCTTCGGGCGCTGGCTCATAGTTCGGTGGATCACCCAGCTCGAACATCTTGTGATAGGCCCCGGCCAAGGAATTGATGAAGGGATGGCCGCGCTCTGGCGCTTCGGACAGGATGCGGGCGCGCACCTCTGGATCGCGCATGACCGCCGCCCGCTCGCTAAAGGGCAGGTCGGCAATGGCCATATAGCTGGGCCGGGTGATGAACGGGTGGGCTGAGCCTTGCAGGCCAAGCATCAGGCCTACGGGACGGCCCTGAACCTGCGCCTTGATCGGCAGACCTTCGTCGGCGGCCTCGTCCAAGCGGGTCATCAATTCGCGCCACTGGTCAGGGGCGGCATCCGCCTGGACCATCGAAAAGCTCAACGGGCGACCGGAGACCTCTGTCAGGGTCTTGATCAGGCCGAACTCGTGATCCATCTGGCGGAAATCTGAGACCCATTGCAGAACACCGGTGCCGGCCTCGGCCAAACCTTCGGCGATAGCGATCATCTCGGCGTCGGCTGCGCCGATGGTGGGGGTCAGGTCGCCGTCAGCGGTGCGGTGAACCATGGTGCGGGTGGTGGAGAAGCCTAGGGCCCCGGCCTCTATGGCCTCGCGGGTCAGGGCCTTCATCTGGGCGATCTCGTCGGGGGTGGCATCCTCGCGGTCCGCGCCGCGCTGGCCCATCACATAGACCCGCAAGGCCCCGTGCGGCGCCTGAGCGGCAACATCGACATCGTGCGGCAGGGCGTCAACCGCGTCCATATATTGGCCAAAGCTCTCCCAGTTCCAAGACAAGCCCTCATGCAGGGCGGTGCCGGGAATGTCCTCAACCCCTTCCATCAGGCGCACCAGCGTGTCGCGGTCGGCGACGCGGACGGGGGCAAAACCGACGCCGCAATTGCCCATGACCACGGTGGTCGAGCCATGCAGGGACGAGGGCGTCAGGCGACTGGTCCAGGTGGCCTGGCCGTCAT
Source organism: Pseudomonadota bacterium (assembly GCA_041182125.1). Classification (GTDB taxonomy): domain Bacteria; phylum Pseudomonadota; class Alphaproteobacteria; order Caulobacterales; family Caulobacteraceae; genus CAISGS01. Next base: position 2,337 of record JBEGOG010000247.1, on the reverse strand, counting down.
AGTGGGTGTGGATATCGACCCAGCCGGGGGTGACGAGCAGGCCCGCAGCGTCGATCTCTTCGGCGGCGCTGCCCTTGACGGTACCCACCGCGACGATCTTGCCTTGGCGCAGGGCCACGTCAGCGACAAAGGGCTCGCCGCCATTGCCATCGACAACTGTGCCGCCGCGAATGATCAGATCATAGGCTGTGCTGGAACCATCCATGGCCTGTCTCCTCCAAAAAGGCCTTCTTGTTGGGCCTTGGTCGGAACAGACTAGCGAGGCGGCGCAGGTGCGCCAAACCTATTTTGTTAGAGGGCGCGGGATTCTATCACCGCTGCGGCGAGGGCCTGACCGGAGGCAAAGGCATATTCGATGCGCGGGCCAAGGCGCCAGTCGCCGCAAACACCAAGTCCCAAGTTTTCCCCCCAGCCAAAGGGCGTGCCTGCAGGCTGTTCGATCTGCGCATAGCGCCAGCGGTGGGCGGTCAGACTGATCGGGGCTGTGAAGGTCGCGTGGCCCGCAAAGGCGCTCAAAAGGGCCTGCGCCACCTCGTCGGCAGTCTCTTCCAGATGGCTCTTAGACCAGGCCGGTGAGCCATGCAGGACCCAGGCCTCTGGTCCTTCGCGTCCGGGCTTGGAGGTCTCGCGCGATATCCAAGATAGGGGGCCGCTCTCTAGCCGCGCCGCATCAAAATCAGCCTTCACCGGCGCGTCGAACACGGCCATCGCCGCCCAGCATGGCGCGCTTTGAACCGCTTCGGCTTCGCGCGCCATGTGCGGGACCCAATCACTGACAAGGGGGCCAGTCTGTTCGGCCGGCACCGCGACCAAAACAACCTCAATGGGGCCTTCGCGCTCGCCTTCCGTGAATCTGAGGCTCCAAGCCCCCGGACCGCCCTCGCTGGCCAGAACCTGACGGCCAAACCGGGCGTCCAGACCTTCTAGCGCCGCCTTGACCACCTGGTTCATGCCGCCCACGCCGACATAGCGATCATCTCCGCCGAGGGGTTCGCTCGTGCCATCGGCGTCGATCTTGATCAGCTTGCCTTGCCAAGGCGCGCAGGCCCCAGCGGCGGTCCAGCCCGCGACGGCCTTGGTGAAGCCCTCGCCGCGCACGGTGAAAAACTGAGCGCCATGGTCGAGCCGTACCGTCCCCAGCGCGGTTTCCATCCGACGGGTACTCATCCGCCCGCCCGGGCCCCGGCCCTTGTCAAACAGGGCGACCTGATGGCCCGCCTCTTGCAGGCTGCGGCCAGCGGCAGCCCCGGCAAGGCCTGCTCCGATAATGGCGATGGTGGTCATGGGGCACTCTTTGTTCGTTGTGGACCTCCACCTAAGCCTGCTGAGCTTGGGGTCAAGCCTAAGACCTAGCGCCACGAGCCTACGCCATATTCAACGCCTAAAATTGGCGAAACATAAATCAATATTAATCCTGAGATAATTTTATAACGCCAATCCAGTTGATAATGAGAGTAGCATCATATCGCGATATTTTCCTATTGGAGCTGAAATGCTCTAATATAAAAGGAGGTTAAGCGATGAAAATAGCCCGTTTAGTCCTGTCTATTGGTGATATATTTTGGTTATCTTCGCTATTGGTCATATCTTTATTTGGTGCGGCCCATGCGGAATCCTCACCAAGGATGATAAGGATCAATGACCTTAATCTTTCCCAGCCTCAAGACGCCGCGAAATTTGAACAGCGGTTGAAGGGTGTGGTACGTGATTTCTGCGACGCTGAGCGTGGTCTGCGCGAACATAGAATCTGTCAGGACCTCGTAAGGCGTGAGGTCTTGGACCAGTTGTCTCAGACGCAACGTGAGCAGCTTCGGATCGCAGAATCCGGAACACGGCTTTCAGCAACGAACCCTTAGGGACTTGGTCCGCGCCCGTTGAAGACTAACGCCAGCGGGCGTGGGCTAGGGCTGCAGCGCGATGGAGCCAAATGTGGCGGGCGGCAAGTTGCTCAATATCAGCATCGTAGCCTCCGCCCAGCACACCTGCCACGGGGACCCCTCGGCTCAAGGCCGCGTCCAAGACGAAAGATTCCCGCGCGGCTAGGCCCTGATCGGACAGGTTCAACCGGCCCAGTCGATCGTCGCGATGGGGATCAACCCCGGCAATATAGAAGATCAGATCTGGCCGCACGCGGCGGATTAGGCCCGGCAGGATGTCATCCAGCCTTGCCAGATAGTCGGCATCCTCGATCCCGTCCTCCAGCTCAATATCGAGGTCGCTGATGGCCTTGCGGACGGGAAAATTCTTGGCCGCGTGGATGGAGAAGGTGAAAACGCGGCTGTCATGCTCGAAAATCCGCGCGGTACCGTCGCCTTGATGGACATCGAGATCCACCAC
>JBEGOG010000246.1:0-3411 GCA_041182125.1 Pseudomonadota bacterium | reverse complement strand
CCCCCTTTGGGGGAAGTGGCCCGAAGGGCCGAAGGGGGCCTTGTTTCACCCCCGCACCAAGGCCAGCCACTCGTCCTCGGTCATCACCTGTATCCCTAGGTCCGTGGCCGTCTTCAGCTTGGACCCTGCGCCCGGGCCAGCCACCACAAGATCGGTCTTCTTCGACACAGACGAAGCTACCTTCGCGCCGAGGGACTCCGCCTGAGCCTTGGCCTCATCGCGCGTCATCCGCTCCAGCGAACCGGTAAAGACCACGGTCTTGCCCGCGACAGCCGTGTCAGTCTTGGGCTTTTCGGCTTCCAATATATTGAGTTGCGCCACCAACCGTTCGACCGCCGCCCGGTTATGGCTTTCAGCGAAATAGCGGCTCAGGGTCTCGATGACGGTCGGACCGATCTGATCCATCGCATTCATCTCGGCCGCTGCCGCTTCATCGCCCGCTGCCATCGCCTGAACCGCCGTCCAGAAGGCGTCCCAAGTGCCATAGCCCTTGGCCAGCGTCCGCCCGGTCTGTTCGCCGACATGGCGCACACCCAGCGAGAAGATCAGGCGTTCCAGCGAAATGGTCCGTCGCGCATTGATGGCATCAAACAGGTTGCGGGCGCTCGTCTCGCCCATGCCCTCACGGTCCTTGAGCTTCTTGAGCAGGGCCTTGTCGCGTTCCTCCAGCAGGAAGATGTCGGCGGGCTCACGCACCAGACCGTCCTCGAACAGGTTTTGCAGCTGCTTCTCGCCCATGCCCTCGATGTCGAACGCCCGGCGCGAGACAAAGTGAATCAGGTGCTCGATCCGCTGGAACGGACAGGCCATCTCGCCCGAGCAGCGGCGCACCACCGTCTCAGCGCCGCTGACCGTGGTTTCACGCACCAAGGGGGTCGCCAAAGCGCAGGGGCAGACCGAGGGGAAAATATAGGGCAGCGAATTGTCGGACCGCTCGTCAAGAACCACGCCGACAATCTGCGGGATCACGTCCCCCGCACGCTGGACGATCACTGTGTCGCCGATGCGAAGGTCCTTACGTTCGATCTCATCGGCATTGTGCAAGGTGGCGTTGGTCACGACCACGCCGCCGACGGTCACCGGCCTTAAGCGCGCAACCGGCGTGACCGCGCCTGTGCGACCCACCTGAAGGTCGATGGCCTCCAAAACGGTGCGGGCCTGCTGCGCCGGGAACTTTCGCGCCACAGCCCAGCGCGGAGAGCGAGAGACAAAGCCGAGCCGCTGCTGCCAGTCGAGGCGGTCGACCTTATAGACCACCCCGTCAATGTCGAAGCTAAGCTTGGGGCGTAGGCCTTCAAAATCACTGTAGGCGGCGAGCAGGCCCTCTGCCCCGATCACGCTCTGGGTCTGGGGATTGGTCACAAAGCCCCAGTCGGCTAAGGCCCGCAAGGCCTGCGCCTGTCCTTGCGCGAACGGCGCGCTGGTCAGGCCCCAAGCATAGGCGAAGAACCTTAGCGGCCGCTGAGCCGTGATCGTAGGATCAATCTGACGCAAGGACCCCGCCGCCGCGTTGCGCGGATTGGCATAGAGCTTCTGCCCCGCCTCGGCCGCGCTACGATTAAGCGCGGCAAAGTCCTCGTGGCCGAGATAGACCTCGCCGCGCACCTCGATAATGTCCGGCCAGCCGGAGCCTTTCAGCCGGTGAGGGATTTCGGAAATGGTGCGCAGATTCTCGGTAACATCCTCACCGACCCGGCCATCCCCCCGCGTCGCACCGCGCACCAGCACACCCTTTTCATAGCGCAACGACGCCGACAGCCCGTCAATCTTTGGCTCCGCCGTATAGGCCACCGCCTCGTCGCCTAGGCCAAGGAACCGGCGCACGCGGGCGTCAAACTCGCGGGCCTCGTCGTCGCTAAAGGCATTGTCGAGCGACAGCATCGGCGTGCCATGCTCGACGGGCGAGAACTGCTCCGAAGCCGCCGCCCCGACCCGCTGACTGGGAGAATTTTCACGTATCAGCTCGGGGAACCGCGCCTCAATGGCACTGTTGCGCTGCTTGAGCGCGTCATAGTCGGCATCGGAAATGACCGGCGCGTCCTCGCGGTGATAGTGCAGATCATGGGCCGCCAACTCATCGGCAAGCCGCGTGAGCTCTTCGGTGGCTTCCGCTTCAGTCAGGTTTTCGACGGGGGTCTGGCGCATGGACGCAGATTACCGACCCTGAAGAGGATTCGAAAGCCTTGTTAGGGGGGAGGCCCCCCTACCCCGGCTTCGCCGGTACTTCCCCCAAAGGGGGAAGATTTAACCCTCTTCGATCTTCCCCCTTTGGGGGAAGTGGCGCGAAGCGACGAAGGGGGTTTTGTTTGAGGGCTAGCCGAGGGTTTCATAGAGGTCGTGCCACTGAGGGTTCATGTCTTCGATGAGCCCTATTTTCGCCCGGCGCGATCCGCCCTTCACCTGTTTCTCGCGGGCGATGGCATGGGGCATGGTTTCGTGACCCTCGTACCAAACGAGCAATCGACAGCCATGCTGCTTGGTAAATCCCGAAATTAGGCCTTCGCGATGCTCGTAGGCCCGCCGCGCAAGGTCCGAGGTCACGCCCGTATAGAGGGTGCCATTACGTCGACTGGCCATGATGTAGACGGTTGGTATCGACATGGCGGTCACCCTAGATTGGCCAGAACCAACCAAAACACCATCTTAAATTGTTTGCAACACCGTCCCTTCCCGCGTCATTGCGAGGTGCAGCGCACCGAAGCAACCTAGGGGACCGGGAACCGGCGAACGCGAAACTCCACCGATCACCACAACACCCAACGATCCAGCCCAGTCCACTGGGTTGCTTCGCTGCGCTCGCAATGACGCGGGTGGGGTTAGCCCATCAAAGCCCGTGCCGCAGCCCGGGCCGCTTCGGTGACGGCGGCGCCGGACAGCATGCGGGCCAGTTCTTCTTCGCGGTCGGTTAGCGAGAGAATGTCAAGGGCGGTGGAGACGGCGGCCCCATCGCCGGACTTGGCCACGCGCCAGTGGGCGTTGGCGCGGGCGGCGACTTGAGGGCTGTGGGTGACGACCAGAACCTGAGCGCTGCTGGCCAATCTGCGAAGACGCAGGCCGACGGCATCAGCCACAGCGCCGCCGACGCCTTGGTCCACCTCATCAAAGATCATCAGGGGCTGGTCCTGATCAGCGCGCCCCGCCAGCGCGGCCTTCAGCGCCAGGGCAAAGCGCGCCAGCTCACCGCCGGATGCAATGACGCCCAAGCCGCCAAAGGGTGCGCCGGGATTGGTCATCACTTCAAATTCGATCCGGTCGGCCCCGGCGGGACCAAAGCGATCCTCAGCCAAGGGCTCAACCGCCACCCGAAACCGTGCCTTTTCCAGCTTCAAGGGTGCAAGCTCCGCCTCGACCGCCAAGGCCAAGGTCTGCCCGGCCTTGATCCGCGCGGCGGTCAGGTCGGAGGCGGCGGCC
>JBEGOG010000245.1:0-3412 GCA_041182125.1 Pseudomonadota bacterium | reverse complement strand
TTGCACCGCCTATATGGAGATAGCCGGTGGGCGAGGGGGCAAAGCGGGTGACGACGGCAGGGCGGTCGGACATCGATATCCAAGGGTTAGAGACGAACGCGGGCGCGATCACGCCTGCGGCGGCGCAAGGCCGCTTGGGTGGTAATCCCCAAGCCGCTTCAGCGCAAGGGTTTCAATGGCTTGGCCCTTGGGTGAGGGATGAGGTCCTCTCGCAGATTGAGCGCTGGGTCCTGTGGCTACCGGTCGCCTTTGGACTGGGCTGTGCGACCTATCTGGCCCTGCCAAGGGAGCCGCTGCTTTGGCCTTTGCTGCTGGCGGGAGCGGCGAGCCTGTTCGCTCTGGTCTGGGTCAGCCGATATAGACCAGCGCTCTTCATCCCCTGTGCCCTGCTACTGGCCCTTAGCGCAGGCATGCTGACCGCCAAGCTGCGCACGATCCAAGTGGCGGCTCCAATCATCAGCCAAGGCACCTCAACACCCCGAACGGTCGAGGGCTATGTCATTGATGTGCTGTCGCCCGGGGCATCCGGTGGACGGATTATGGTCGCGGCCGTTTATGTCGAGGGCCTTGAGCCTAGCCAAACGCCTCTTCGGCTCAGGGTTACAGTGCGGGATATCATGGCCACGCCGCCGGGCAGCGCCATTCGCCTTCGCGCCATCCTCAATGCGCCGCCCAGTCCGGCCAGTCCCGGGGCATACGACTTTGCACGGCGGGCCTATTATGACGGCATCGGCGGGTCTGGCTTTGCCTTGGGTGCGCCGCGCCAAATCTTGCTGGACCCGCCGCCCTTTAGGCTTAGGGCAATCTTGACTGTCAATGCCATGCGTTGGCGCGTGTCGCGCTATCTGATTGGCGTGATGGGAGACGCAGATGGTGCCGTGGCAGCGGCTATGGTCAGTGGCCACGAGGCTTGGCTACAGCCAAAGCAGGTCGACGACATGCGTGCGGCGGGATTGGCCCATATCCTATCCATATCGGGCCTGCATATGGCCATAGTCGGCGGCTTTGCGTTCTTTGCGATACGGTTGTTGATCGCCGCCGTGCCCACACTGGCGCTGCGGGTCAATGGCAAGAAACTCGCCGCTGGGGTCGGGCTTGTGGCGGTGCTCCTCTATCTTGGCCTGTCAGGCGCACCCGCCCCGGCAGTCCGTTCGGCCATTACAGCGTCGCTGGCCTTCTTAGCCATCCTGTTGGACCGCCGGGCCTTGACCCTGCATGGCCTCGCCATCGCTGCCCTAATCGTCTTGATGATCGAGCCCGAAGCCATTGCTGATCCGGGGTTTCAGATGAGTTTCGCCGCCACGGCGGCCCTCGTCGCCTTGGCTGAATCTTGGACCAGACCGGCAAGGGAGATTAACACCCCTTGGTTCATTCGCATGGTTCAAGTCGTAACCACCGGCCTCGTCGCTAGTCTTGTAGTCAGCGTGGTGGCGGGCTTGGCGACGGGACCCTTTGCCATTCAGCATTTTAACCGCGTCGCCACCTATGGCCTGCTCGCTAACATGATCACCGAGCCTTTGACTGGCTTTGTTATCATGCCGGGCCTCGCCTTGGGGGCTGTCCTTGCGCCGCTCGGGCTGGGCGCGCCGATATTGGTTGCGTCTGGATGGGGAATCTCGGCCCTCTCGGCCCTGTCGGCATGGTTTGCAGCCTTCCCAGCAGCCATGATCACCATCCCCAGCGCGCCAGCACTCGCCCTTCCTGTCGCCTTTTTGGGGCTTCTCTGGATTTGCCTTTGGAGGGGGCGGCTGCGGTGGCTGGGTGTGCCTGCAGCCTTGGCAGTTAGCCTTTGGCCTCGCCCTCCGATGCCAGATGTTTGGATCGCCGCAGATGGCGCTAATGGGGCCTATAGGCAGGGCGCGCAGGCCGTGCTGGTCCAGACCGATGCCAAACGGTTCGGGGCTGATCTTTGGGCCCGGCGACGGGGATTGGCTGTGAATGAGGAAGCTGCATTTCTATGCGAACGCAAGGTTTGCCGGTCTCCGCAGGATGCACCGGTCGCCGTCTCACTGTGGCAGGGCCGAAAGGCTCCAGATCAAGCCCAATGGCAGAGCCTTTGCGCGCGCACAGAGGTGGTGATTGTCCGCGCCGACGCAGCCGTTCCCAGTATCTGTGAGGCCAAGCTGGTCTTTACCGCCCGAGATTTAGTCAAGAGTGGATCGATCGAGCTTTGGCGCGCACCGCAGGGCTGGCGCTGGCTCGAGGCTGAACGCCTACGCGGCCACCGCCCTTGGACGGCTCAGTGGTAGCGGCGGATCAGACCGACCAGCTTGCCCTGAACCTCAACCTGATCGGGACCAAAGATGCGGGTCTCATAGGCGGGGTTGGCCGCTTCGAGGGCAATGGACGCGCCTTTGCGCCGTAAGCGCTTCAGGGTGGCTTCCTCGCCCATGACCAGAGCCACCACGATCTCGCCCGACTGAGCCGTGTCGGACTTTCTGATCACGACATAGTCGCCGTCGAGAATGCCAGCATGGATCATGGAGTCGCCCTGAACCTCGAGCACATAGTGCTCACCCGCGCCCAGCATGGATTCCGGCACTATCAGGCGGTCGCGCTCGTGCTGGATCGCCTCGATGGGCGTTCCGGCGGCGATGCGGCCCAGAACCGGAAGGTCGCGAACATCATTGGCGACGAGCGGCAAGGCGGCGGGGCGCTCGCCCTCAATGACCTGAGGCTTAAAGGTTTGGCGTCCCTGTGACGGTGCCGCAGAGGTGGCCTGCTGTGGCAGCTTTACGACTTCAAGGGCTCGCGCGCGATGGGCGAGGCGGCGCAGGAACCCGCGTTCTTCGAGCGCCGTGATCAGGCGGTGGATACCGGACTTGGAGGCCAAATCGAGCGCATCCTTCATCTCATCAAAGGAGGGCGACACGCCAGTTTCCTTGATGCGCTCATGGATGAACATCAACAGTTCGTGCTGTTTGCGGGTCAGCATGGTCAGGTCGAGCCTTCATCTGTCTGGCTGGAACAAAGCGCCAACCTGTCAAATGTTCTCTAGGCGTTCTTCCTTAATGTCAAGTTTACGCGAACAGGGCGCGAACAAAACCGAACGTCAGGCCAACAGGGCTCGGGTCGCAGCGGTGACGTCCGCTTGACGCATCAGGCTCTCACCGACCAGCATGGCGCGGGTGCCGCAACTGGCCATGCGATGGGCGTCTTCAGCGGTGAAAAGCCCGCTTTCCGTGACCAAAAGGGCGGATTTGGGGCTCATTTGAGCCAATCGCTCTGTCACGGCGAGATCAACGACGAAGGTCTTGAGGTCACGATTATTGATCCCGATTAGGTCGGCGCCGAGGGCGATGGCGCGGCTCATCTCGGCCTCGTCATGGACCTCGACCAGCGCATCCATACCGAGGCGGCGGGGCGCTCGCCCTCAATGACCTGAGGCTTAAAGGTTTGGCGTCCCTGTGAC
>JBEGOG010000244.1:0-3417 GCA_041182125.1 Pseudomonadota bacterium | reverse complement strand
CCGTCCGAGACCGCCTTCATGGGCCGCGGCGTGTCCGGCTGTGCCACCTGCGACGGTTTCTTCTACCGTAACGAGCTCTGCTGCGTAGTTGGCGGCGGCAACACGGCGGTCGAAGAAGCGCTGTACCTGTCCAACATCGCCAGCAAGGTCTACCTGGTGCACCGGCGCGACAAGTTCAAGGCCGAAGCGATCCTGATCGACAAGCTGATGGACAAAGTGGCGGCCGGCAAGATCGAGCTCAAAACCTTCCAGACGCTGGACGAGGTGCTGGGCGACGCCAGCGGCGTGACCGGCATCCGCCTGAAGGACACGCGCAGCGGGGCCACCGAAGACATCACCCTCAAAGGCTGTTTCATTGCCATTGGCCATTCCCCCAACACCGACATCTTCCAGGGCCAGCTCGAGATGACGGGCGGCTACATCGTGACGCAGGGCGGGCTCAAGGGCTTTGCCACCATGACCAGCGTGCCAGGCGTGTTTGCCGCCGGTGACGTGCAGGACCATGTGTACCGTCAGGCCATCACCAGCGCTGGCACCGGCTGCATGGCGGCGCTGGACGCCCAACGCTTTCTGGAACAGGGCTGAAGCCCGGCTATAATCACAGGCTTTGCTGAACTTGGCCGCATGAAGGGCTGGGCTGAAGCAAGCGGGTTACCGCCACCCTGGATCTTGGCGAGGTGAGGCGCTCACGTCAGTGACTGCCGTTTTGAAAATCATGGAGTGTCCACATGGCACGCGTATGTGAAGTCACGGGCAAGGGCCCGATGGTGGGGAACAATGTGTCCCACGCCAACAACAAAACCAAGCGCCGGTTCCTTCCGAACCTGCAATACCGCCGCTTCTGGGTCGAGACCGAAAACCGCTGGGTGCGCCTGCGCATTTCCAACGCCGGTCTGCGTCTCATCGACAAGAACGGTATCGATTCAGTGCTCGCAGACCTGCGCGCACGTGGCCAAGCTTAAGGAGCAGCACCATGGCAACCAAAGGCGGACGCGAAAAAATCAAGCTGGAATCCACAGCCGGCACCGGTCACTTCTACACGACCAGCAAAAACAAGAAAACCATGCCCGAGAAGATGCTGATCAAGAAATTTGATCCCAAAGCGCGCAAGCATGTGGACTACAAGGAAATGAAACTGAAATAATTCGGTTTCTGCCATAAAAAAGCCCGCTTGCCGCGGGCTTTTTTTCGCCTGATGGGTTTGACTACGCTGCTGGCCCAACAAAACCCGCAAACCTAATTGGCATATTCGACACGCCGAACCTTGCCAGAGGTGATCTTGGGCAGATCGCTGAACCCAATAAGCCACACCAGCTTGAAGTCGCACACCCGTTTTCGCATGAAACGAAGTATGCTGGCCGCAGTCTGCGCATCGGGGGTGCGCCGCCGACGCTGGACGAACAGCACGGACTGTCCCAGTATTCAGAGGTCAGAGGTGCTTTATTCTCCTATCCGCTGGGCGTACCCCTATCGGCGTCATAACTCTAGGTCGTGATTTTATAGACGGCCACGGCGCGTTCGATGCCTTTTAGTCTTGTTTCCTCAGGCTTTACATTGAATCCCTGCAGCAGTTCTGACACCCCTGGATGGCGATAGACGCCTTCGGTGACGTAAATCTCCTCGGCTTCGGCCAGGCCCTGGACCCGCGCCGCAATGTTTACCGTTTGACCAAAATAGTCCAACCTGTCGTTCAGCGTCACCGCGATCAGGGCGCCCTTATGCAGACCGATTTTGAGAATGATGTCATTCGTTCCCTGCCCCTTGTTCAGGGCGCCAATTTCCTTGAGGATTGCTATGGCAGCACGGAGGCCCTGGTCAGGCTTAATAAACGTGGCCATGACCGCGTCACCAATAGTTTTTACAATGGCGCCCTCGTGCGCCACGATCACCTTGCCCAGACTCTCAAAGTGGTCCCGCACCAGGGCAAAGGCATTTAGGTCCCCAATCCGGTCGTAAAGCGCCGTTGAACCCTTGAGGTCCGTAAATAGAACGGTGAGGTCCATGACCTGGATGCCCGCTGCGCTATCGATGACCTCCGACCTAAAAAGATTACGAAAGGTTTGGGAGTTCAGGACCTGTTTGCCGGTCAGATAGGGCTCAAAGGCCATGGGTGTGCTCTTAAATTCAGGGGGCAGCAAGAAGGCTACAAACGCCGTGCGGTAGGGATTCAGATTCTCAACGCTGAACAACAATTTACCCGCCGATAACTCTGAGACGGACGCCACAAGCCTGTTCTCTTTAAAAGTCAAACTAGCCCGCTGAACCTCAGTCGTGTGTCCGGCTCCTATCGGCACTCTCAGTCCGTCATCTCCCATAAACTCCTGCCAATGAATCCAGCCTGGAGTCAAGTCAAGCTCGAATTCCCGCACCCCCCCCGGTTCCATAAAGGCCCCTTCTTTGGCGAGGGTGGCCGCAACATCGGCAAACATCGGTCCGCCCGGGGCCACGAAGGCACCCCGATGGTAGTGGTACTTGAAAGCGAAGTCGCGCAGTTCAAGCGTCTCGGGTTTATGGTACGGAATATGTCGGATCAGCGGCGATATGGTGAAATTTACCTGGATGAACTCGTCCATGGTGGCGTTCGCTCTGACCTGACAGGTCGTGCAGTTGTATTCCGTGTGGAGCGATTTCAGCTCAGAAAAGCTCTTAATCGGGGCACCGCAGTAGGGGCAGATGAGCTCCCAGTTCATGCGAAAAATCCCGGCCTTGGTGGCGTGGAGAAATAGATCTACTGCCTCGACTTCGGGTATGTTCCTCTCCCTGCCAAAGTGCAGGGGGTTCGCTCGAAAGAGTTGAAAGTCGTCTGGCGAGCGGACGAAGGCTTCCAGCTTTGAAATGACTCGGGCATTCCAAGAATGGGACCGCTCAAGCGCCTCAAGCTTCGCTTCTAACAATTCTTCGTTAATCTGAATGTCCATAGGCTACCTGTTTCTTACGAGGTCAGAATTAGCCCTGACCACACACCAAGAGTTCTTCCAAAGATGCGTCGGGCCTGAGAACGCTGTACCGCTGCCACCGCCCATCTGCCGTCTCACCCATAACCGCCAACATAGGCAAAATCCTCGGCGCGCCAGCGCGACGCCCAAATCATTCTATCGGCTACAGCGGTGGTCAAGATGCGCTGCGCTTTTTTCACCAAAATTACCGCAAAATCCCATGGTTTACGCGTAACGAATGCAAAAAACCTCCGTCCGTCATGGCCCGCCTCCGTTTAGATACTGTCCGCCCGATTCCAACCCCTTGGAGTGTCCCAGCCGAAATTCCGATGACTGCTTTCGCTGACCATGCGGACATTTAATCTGAAGTTCTTCCCTCAAAAAGCCGAGTTTTTCCTCTCAAACGGCCGTAAATGAGGTTCCGCGTTCTGTCTACGGTTTGATTTGATCGATCAGTTCGATGGCGCGTTTTTGCTTGGCC
>JBEGOG010000243.1:0-3423 GCA_041182125.1 Pseudomonadota bacterium | reverse complement strand
ACCGTAGCCCGTCGAGGGGGTCTCATATTGTTCATTGGCCGGGGTGGTTGTCGCCCGCCCCGCCGCTACGGCTGCGGAACTGTTGGCAAGGTCTGATTGGCGCACCCACGCCTGAAGCCGCCATCCGGCTGCGTTTGGCCGGGCGTCGCGCACGAGGGTCACACTGGCCTGCTGGCCCTCAACCCGGCTGTTGGCCCCGCGAAGGCCTGCGCCGCGCTCTTCTTCATAGGCCCCGATACGCAGAGCGCCGACGGCATTGCCAATATCGCCCTGCAAACGCGCCGAAGCGGTCCAACTATCCAGACCCGCCCGAATATCTGCCGCGCCCGCCTTTGAACCACGCACGGGCACATAGCCGTCAGAATGTTCCTTGCTGCCGACGATCAAGAGCGGGCCAGTGGCGGCCGACACGGCCAGCCGTTGCGAACCCAATTCACCGGCGGAAAGGTCTAGGACAGAACCACTATCTGGTCCGGCTTCGTCGAGGCTGACCACACCGGTCAAGGCCCCCGCGCCATAGGCCCCGGCACCGGCACCGCGTACAACTGATGCGCCCGATAGGCCTTCAGGTGGCAAGGCCGTCCAGATCACCCAGCCGCCAAAGGGATCGTTCTGCGGCACGCCATCAAGGGTCACCAGCGCACGGCCCGCTCCCGACGGGGCAATGGCCCGCAAAGACACCCCTTGCGAGGTCGGATTGGCCGAAAGGCTGGAGGTGCGGCGAAACAGAGAAGCCCCCGGAACAGCCTTCAAAGCCTCATCCAAACGCGGCGAGGACTGCAGGTCCTCGGCCTTCAATCGCACGATAGAAAAGACCGGATCGGTAGGGGATGGCGACAGCCGGGCGGCGCGAACGACGATGGTTTCAACCGGCGCAATCTCTACCTGCGCGGTCGGTGAGGCGTTGGGCATATCCATAATCATTCGAGACGTCGTCCTCACTAAAGATCAAACCCGACCGAAGGCGCTTAATGGGCGCGAAGCAACCCTTTATTGGGGCTTGAACCGTTGCCATCGGCGCTCCGATGCAACATGATCGGTGTCAACCTAGATACTAATCAATCGTCTCACGACAAGTGGGCCGAAATCAGGGTGGGAACAGATGGGAAAATTTACAATCATTGGGGCGCTCACTGCGTCCCTGCTTTTGGCGGCGTGCCAGCCCGGCCCCAAGGCGGGCAAGGTCGATGCCGTTCGCCTGACCGCGGCCGATGCCGATAGCAGCAACTGGATGTCCTACGGACGGACCTATTCAGAACAGCGCTACAGCCCGCTGACCCAGGTCAATACTGACACGGTTGCGAAGCTGGGCGTGGCCTGGTCGCACGAGTTTGACACCGACCGCGGTCAAGAGGCCACGCCTCTGATCGTTGACGGCACCCTCTACACCACCACCAACTGGTCCAAGGTCTATGCGTTCGACGCTAAGACCGGTGCGCCCAAATGGTCCTATGATCCCAAGGTCGATGGTAAGCGCGGCTTCAGCGCCTGCTGTGACACGGTCAATCGCGGCGTCGCGGTTTGGAATGGCATGGTCTATGTCGGCGCCCTCGATGGCCGCCTGATCGCGCTCGACGCTGAGACCGGCAAGGTCAAGTGGTCCGTTGTGACCGTCGACCAGTCCAAGCCCTACACCATCACAGGTGCCCCTCGGGTCATCAAGGGCAAGGTCATGATCGGCAATGGCGGCGCGGAATATGGCGTGCGCGGCTATCTGTCAGCCTATGACGCGGCCACCGGCAAGATGGCCTGGCGGTTCTACACGACCCCCAACCCAGAGGGTAAGGCCGACGGCGCAGCCTCCGATAAGATTTTGGCTGAAAAGGCCAAAGGCACCTGGTTCGGTGAAGGTTGGAAGAAGACCGGCGGCGGCGGCACCGTTTGGGATGCCATGGCCTATGACCCAGACCTCGACATCCTCTATATCGGTACCGGCAACGGCTCGCCCTGGAACCACATGAAGCGTTCGGATGGCAAGGGGGACAACCTCTTCCTCTCCTCCATCGTCGCGCTCAAGCCCGACACAGGCGACTATGTCTGGCACTACCAAACCACCCCGAGCGAGAGCTGGGACTATACTGCGACGCAGCACATCATGCTGGCGGAGATGGATATTGGCGGTAAGACCCGCAAGGTCGTGATGCAGGCCCCCAAGAACGGCTTCTTTTATGTTCTGGACCGTGCGACCGGCGAACTGATCTCGGCCAAGAACTATATCCCCATCACCTGGGCCACGGGCGTCGATATGAAGACTGGCCGTCCCATCGAGGTCCCTGGCGCGCGGTATGAAAAGAACCCCGCTCTGGCCATGCCCGCCCCCTATGGCGGTCACAACTGGCATCCTATGGCGTACAGCCCCAAGGAAAACCTGGTCTATATCCCGGCCATGTCGGTGCCCTTCGGCTATAAGGACGATCAGGCCTATGTTCACCAGCAGGGTAAGTGGAACGTTGGCATTGATACGCTGGCCACCGCCCTTCCTGATGGCGACGCCGCTCGTAAGGCTGTGAAGGCCATGATGAAGGGCCACCTGATCGCGTGGGATCCCGTCGCGCAAAAGGCCCGCTGGACCGTCGAACACCCCTATTTCTGGAACGCTGGCGTTCTGGCAACGGCCGGTGATCTGGTGTTCCAAGGCTCGGCTGAAGGCGTGTTTGCGGCCTATAACGCCAAGGATGGTAAGAAGGTTTGGAGCTACAAGACCCATAATGGCATCATTGCCGCCCCTTCGACCTATTCGATCGATGGTGAGCAATATATCGCCCTGATGGTTGGCTATGGTGGCGCGGCACCGCTGGCGGCGAACTTCGCTCTGCCAGATCGTCCGCGTCTGGCCGGTCGTCTGATCGTCTTCAAGCTGGGCGGCACCGCCAAGGTTCCAGAACAGCCCCTGCCCGAGAAGATGCAGATCGACCTGACCGGCGTGACCTCTAAGGGCTCGGTCACCGAAGGCTTCGCGCTCTATCACGCCAACTGTGCGGTCTGTCATGGTGCGAGCGTCTCTGGCACCTATCTACCAGACCTCAAGACATCCCCGATGTTGCTGTCTGCCGAAAACTGGAAGTCTGTCATTATTGACGGCGCTCGCCAGCCCATGGGTATGATTAGCTTCAAGGAATATCTGACCAACGACCAATCAGAATCGATCCGGGCCTATGTCCTGAGCGAGTCGGCTAAGGCCAAGGCCGAAGCGGCGAAAGCCAAATAGGTCGACCTAGATCCTCAGGGGCCATCGAAAGACCGGCCCCTGAACCCAACCTGATGAGCCCTCCCCCGATCCTGGGGGAGGGTTTTTCTTTGGGCGCGAACCTTTACGCACATTGACGGCCCGCACGATCCCGAGTTGACCCAAAGAAAGTGTTATCACTATTTAAGAATTTAATGATTAAATCACATCTATAGACTGTAAATTATGAACGATAC
>JBEGOG010000242.1:0-3454 GCA_041182125.1 Pseudomonadota bacterium | reverse complement strand
GAGCCGGTGACCACCAACTCTTCGGTCTCTTCCGGCGCAGCTTGGGGCGCAGTGGCGGTTTGTTCAGCTGCCTTCTCATCGGTTGCCGCTGTGGTCGTCTGCGCCAGAACCAGTTCCGGCAAAGCGATCGTGGTCAAGCCAACAAGGCCTGCAATTATGGTTGATCTCAAAAGTTGCGTACGAATGTCCATTCCGGTTGCCCCAATTTTCCCAGCCAAGCCTGTTCGATCTTAAATCGTTAATATCTAAACACAGCTCTAGATTAAACCTCTCTATGGAAAAGTTTCTAAAACGACAATCCTGAGTGCGAATTTGGGCTGGTTTGCGATGGCCTGTCACTTTTGGGTCACAATGGATTCAGGCCGAGGCCCAGTCGGAAATCCCGGCTTTTTTAAATTGCATAAAATTAAATCCTACCCAAAGATGTTTCGTGGCTGGCGGGGGCGTCGGCCTTCAGTGGAGGGGGCTGATATGATGATGTTCGCGCGGGTGGCCTTAGGTGCAGCGATCCTGATGGGAGGCATCGGCCTTAGTCCGAGGAGCCTCGCCCAAACCCCGCCAGCGGTTGAGAGCCCGACCCTGCCGTCGGCGTGGGACCTGACCAAGGCTCCGGCTATTGAAGACTTGAGCCTATCGCCCGACGGAAAGCATCTGGCGGCGGTGACGTCGCCGGATGGGATCAACCGTTATGTTTCGGTTTGGGAAACCGCCAATCCGAGTAGGCCGCCAAAGGTTCTGGGGGCGGCTAAGACCGACATATTGGGCGTTGATTTCATCAAGAACGATCGGCTGGGGGTCTATGTCCAACAGCTCTTCACGATCGGATCGACCCGCACACACCTTGGCAAGCTTTTGATCACCGATTTGGAGGGTAAGCGCTGGACTTCGGCCCTACCGGAAAAGAAAACCGCTTCCGCGATTGACGATTTCAGGAACAGTCTTGGCACGGCTTTCATCCTGGACAGGCTGTATGACGATCCCAAACACATCATGGTGTTGGATCAAACCCAGGGCGATATTTACAAGGTGGACGTCTATGCCGGTGCGGCCGAGCGCGTGTCCCGAGGGTCTGATCGCTTTGGGCGAATTCAGGTTGATCGGAAAGGACAGCTGCGTGCGCGTTCCGAGGTTAACTTCGAAAATGGTAATGTTTATCTCGCGGTCTGGCTGCGCAGCCCCCTGACAGGGGCTTGGGAAGAGCATTTTCGATCCTTTGCCAAGAACCGCAACCTTGTCGATGTGGAGGGTTTCACCAAAGATCCCAACATCATCTACATCTCTAAGCGTCCAGAGGGCGGTGATAAGATACAGGTGTTTGAGTATGATATTGCCGCGCGCAAGATCCTCGAGCCGGTCTTTGCCCACAAGCTGTTTGATGCCTCTGGTCCAATTTTCACGAGTGCGGGTGACCTTGTCGGATTCAACTATCGCGCCGAGAAGGGGCGAGCCTATTGGACTGATGAAAGGCTGGCCACCATTGCCAAGTCTCTTAAGGTCTCTCTGAACCAGTCTGACCAAACCATAGCTTGGACGGACACGGCGACGGGCACGCAGGCGAAGCTCAGCTATGCCCCCGAGGCCTCGGTCGACATTATCGATTGGTCCGACGATCTGAAATATATCGTGGTTCAACGCGAAGGGCCCAGCTTTCCGCCTGAATATTACCTGCTCACCGATGGGTCCAAGCTATCGCTCTTGGGTCGGTCTCGTCCTAACCTGGACCTGAAGGCCTTTGGACCGTCCCAGCTGATCCAATATACGGCGCGAGATGGATTGGTGATCCCAGCCTTTCTGCGCCTGCCGTCTGAAGCCCTCTATGGCAAGGGGCCCTATCCGGCCATTGTTCTGCCCCACGGCGGTCCGTCTGCTCGCGACAACTACATCTGGGATTTTTCAGGCTGGACGACCTATTTCACCTCGCGCGGTTATGTGGTCATCCATCCACAATTTCGCGGCTCTGTGGGATGGGGTGAAAAACTTGCGCGTGCAGGCGATGCCCAATGGGGCAAGACCATGCAGGACGATAATGACGACGCCGCCAAATGGCTTGTGGCGCAAGGCTATGCCGACAAGAACCGAATGGCGCTGTTTGGCTATTCCTATGGTGGATATACGGGCTATCTCGCGGCCATTCGTCCCAATGGGCTCTACCAATGTTCTGTCGCCGGTGCCGGCGTGGCTCAGATCAAACGGTTCCAAGGGGAGACCTACGATAACCGTTTCCTACGTGAGTTTCAGCGCCCGACGATCGATGGCGTCGATCCCCTGAGCAATGTGGATAAGGTCTCGATTCCGATCTTTGTCTATCACGGCGACCGCGATCAGGTCGTAAAGGTCGAAGAGTCCCGCAAATTCGTGGCGGCTCTGAAGGCTTTGGGCAAGCCCCATCGATATTTGGAAATCCCCGATATGGGCCACACCATCAACACCTGGGGCCCCAAGGACGGTCAGACCCAACTGCTGGAGATCGAGAAGTTCTTCAAGACAGAGTGCAAGCCCGGCGGCCTCTAGGCCTCGGCTCCGGCCTCACGCCGCCGAAGCGGCTGCCGTCAGAACGGTGCGGTAGCCGGTTTGGACCTCCATCTGGGCGGTGACGCCCTTGGCGGCGAGGAGGCGATGGGCCTTGGGCAGGTTCCAGCAGGGCATGTGCATGAACATGTGATGCTCGCAGTGATAGTTGACCCAATAGGGCGCGATCAGCATGCGCTCGATCAGGTTGGCCTTGGTGGTGCGAGCATGGCGCAGGGGATCGGGCTCGTCCTTGGCCACCAGCGCATGTTCGGCAATGTTGCGAAGCCGGGTGATCATCGGAAACCAGGTCGCCATCGGCACCAGCCACAGGACCACATAGATCCAGCCATAGCCTGCGAGGCTAAAGACCGTCAGGCCCACACCGTTGGCGATCAGAAACCGGCGATGGCGGCGCAGTTCTGCCGTGATCAGGGGCAAGAGCGGCTGTCCCGGCTTGCGGTTCTTGATCCGGTTATAGGATGATCCGAACCGCTGCTTGAAGAAGGTGCGTCCGGTAAGGTCCCGCGCAATCTTGCGGCGCAGAGAGGTCGGTGTGATCGGGAATGGCGCGGATAGGACCAGATCGGGATCCTCGGCCTGCTGGGCAAACTTGTGGTGCTGCAGGTGATAGTCGCGATAGCGCTGAACGCCGGGCGAACAGAACCATTCGGCCACCCAATCATTGATCTTGAGGTTGGGATGCAGCGCGCCGTGGGCCGCATCATGCTGCAGGATCGCGAGGCCGAGTTGCCGGGCTCCAACAATCATAATGCCAAAGGGGATGGTGATCGGCCAAAGGGCACCCGCCACCATGGTTAGTCCCACAACCGCCCATCCATGGGCGACCAGAGCCAGACCCTTCCAGGACGAGCGCGCCGAAAGACGGCTCCATTCCTCGGGCGAGAAATAGTCGGTCGGTTTGACGCGGGCGGCAATGGCCATG
>JBEGOG010000241.1:0-3483 GCA_041182125.1 Pseudomonadota bacterium | reverse complement strand
GCCGTGGAGGCGGCAAGACCGGCATAGGCACCAACCCCCCAGAGGAGATTGACCGCCTTTTCATAGAGGCGGATGCCTGACTCCAGCAGCAGGGCCAGACGATTGGGGTCGCCGCGGGCCGCGACAAAGGCCCCCTTAAGCTTGACCAGGTCTGCATTGGTTTGGGCGGCCGCCTCAAGATCGCGACCAATCCGGGGGTCATCCATGCCCAGATAGAGATCGTCTAGGCTCCAGACCGGTAGGACCTCTAGGCCATTGACGCCGCCGTTAGAGGCTCCGTCAGGTGCGGCTAGGGACCCGCCAAAGGCGCTGTTGGCAAAGGGGCGGGCGAGGGCAGGGTAAGCGTGCGAATCCTTCATGCCCCGGATATGGACCGCAGGACCGCCGGGTTCAATTGAAACCCATCGCTAATTTTTGCCTTTTCTTCGCGACCTTAAACGGCCCCTTTACCCTGCTGCGCCTAGGACTGTCCCAAAATGGGCCTCCATCACAATGAGGGGCCTGGTGAAGGTGGTACGGTTATGACGAAGACAGTTCTGGTCGTCGATGACGACCCGACGCAGCGCCGGCTGATCCAAGCCGTCCTCGAGCGCGAGGGATTCGCGGTCGTTCACGCCAATTGCGGTGAGCAGGCCCTTGATCATCTCAGCAGCGGCAAGCCTATTGATGTGATCATGCTCGATATGGTCATGCCCGGTCTTGGCGGCATCGAGACCCTCAAGGAAATGCGGGCACGCGGCCTCAATCAGCCCGTCGTGGTGCTCACCGCCACCAGTGGCATTGAGGCTGTGGTTCAGGCCATGCAGGCCGGTGCGCAGGACTTTTTCGTCAAGCCCGCCTCACCCGAGCGGATCCTTGTTTCCATCCGCAATGTGCTGCAGATGGGTGAACTCCATGGCGAGGTCGACCGCCTCAAGAAACGCGCCTCTGGCAAGCTAACCTTTGCCGAACTGATCGGCGCGTCCGGCCCCATGATGGCCATCAAGCGAATGGGTGAACGGGCGGGCAAGACCTCAATCCCCGTGCTGATCCTTGGCGAAAGCGGCGTGGGCAAGGAGATGATCGCACGCGCGGTGCATGGCGTGTCCGATCGCGCGGGCAAACCCTTTGTCGCGGTCAATTGCGGCGCGATCCCTGAAAACCTGATGGAATCGATCCTGTTTGGTCATGAGAAGGGGGCCTTTACGGGCGCCTCTGACAAACATGCTGGCAAGTTCGCCGAGGCCCATGGCGGCACCCTGTTCCTCGATGAGGTCGGGGAATTGCCGCTCGACATGCAGGTTAAGCTGCTGCGTGCCCTGCAAGAGGGCGAGATTGATCCGGTCGGTTCAAAGCGCCCGCAGCGGGTCGATGTGCGGATTGTCTCAGCCACCAATTGCGATCTGGCCAAGGCGGTTGCCGAGGGCCGCTTTCGCGATGACCTCTATTACCGGCTCAATGTCTTTCCGATTGAAGCCCCGGCCCTGCGTGATCGGCGCGAAGACATCCCGGCGCTGGTCGCCCACTTCATCCAGCGGTTCAATGTCGAGGAAGGTCGCCGGATCGTGGGAGCCAGTCCCGAAACCTTGGCCCTTCTGTGCAATCATGATTGGCCGGGTAATGTCCGACAGCTGGAAAATGCGATCTACCGGGCCATTGTTCTGGCCGACGCGCCCTTCTTACAGCCGCATGATTTCCCCGCCCTGTCGGGCCTAACTGCGCCGCAAGCGGCTCCAAGCCTGAGCCATGATCTGGGCGCAGGCCTGCCATCGGTGCAGGAGCTGCTTGCCAGCCTGCCGCAGGAAGCTTCGGTTCGGATATTGGATGATAAGGGGCATCTGAGGACCCTTGAAGAGATCGAGCGCGACCTGATCCAGCTAGCTATCGAGGTCTATGCCGGTCACATGTCGGAAGTGGCCCGGCGCCTCGGCATTGGCCGCTCGACCCTCTATCGCAAGGTCCGCGAGCAGGGCCTAGACGCGCCCTTCAGCGAGGCGGGATAACCCGCCCCGCTTGGGGGTGAAAAGGACCTAGTCCTCTTCGGAATAGTCTTCGTTAGTAAAGTCGTCGAACACGGCGTCCAGACGGACGGGCTTGGCAACGGGCTCATCCTCAACGATCAGGCCGGTTTCCGCCGCCGGCATCAGGCTTGGGCCTTCGGAGACGATACCGCGCTTGGCATCATCCTTAATCTTCTTGTCAGCGGCCTTGCGCACAACGCCATCCAACTCGATCTGGCCGACCAGACCCAAGGAGACAGGATCGACCGGCTTAATGTTGGCCGCGTTCCAGTGGGCGCGATTGCGCACCTGATCAATGGTCGCCTTGGTGGTGCCCAGCAGCTTGCAGATCTGCGCGTCGGTGACTTCGGGGTGATTGCGCAAGAACCAAGCGATGGCGTCCGGACGATCCTGACGACGAGAGACCGGCGTATAGCGCGGGGCCTTCTTGGTCGGCTTGAGCAGCTCAGCGTGACGGCTCTTTTGCACCTTCATCAGGTGAGCGGGATTGGCCTGGGCCGCATCCAGCTCTTCGCGTGACAGTTGGCCATTGGCGATGGGGTCAGCACCGCGGATGTCGCGCGCCACTTCGCCGTCCGCGATGCCCTTCACTTCCAAGGGGTGCAGACCGCAGAACGCAGCGATCTGTTCGAAGGTCAGCGAGGTATTGTCGACGAGCCAAACGGCTGTGGCCTTGGGCATCAAAATGTCGGTCATGACGTGCATCCTTGCAAAGCCGGTTCTGATCGCAGCCTGCGCCCAGAAACGACGGCGCCCGACCTTGCGGCCGGGCGGGTTGATCATCGTGAGATACACCCGGACAGGGGTCTTAAGCAATGAGGATTGCAGTTTAGCCCAATAAACAACGGTTTTAGAGCCGAAGGCGGCTCTCAATTACCGTCTGAGCCTGTCCGCGCAGCAAGACCCGGTCGCCGACGACTTCGCAATCCAGATCGCCGCCCCGACCCGGATAGGCTTGGTGGAACGCGAGGCGCGCCTGCCCCAGCTTTTGCGCATAGAGCGGGGCAAGGATGCAATGGAGCGATCCGGTTGCTGGATCTTCGGCAATGCCAGAGCCCGGCGCAAAGAAGCGGCTGACCACCTGATAGGGGCTGGCGGGATCGGCCAGAGCCACAACCGCGATATTGCCCGGTCCGCCGGTCGCCTCGCCCGCAATCCCCGCAAGGGCGGCAATGTCAGGCTTCAAACCGCGAACGGTGGTCTCGCTGTCAACCACGGCAACCAGATAGGGGCCTGCCCAGACCTCTAGCACCGACACCCCCAGCGCGGCCTTTAGCTCCTCTGGAATCGGGGTTTGGTGCGGCGCCTGAGACGGGAAGTTCATGGTCAGCGCGGTGCCATCTTTGCTCACACTCAAGGGGCCTGACAGGGTGTCAAACATCACCGCGTCCAACTCCGGAAAAAGTTCCGTCAACAGAATATGGGCGCTGGCCAAGGTGGCGTGGCCGCAGAGCGGCACCTCCATGGCCGGGGTAAACCAGCG
>JBEGOG010000240.1:0-3492 GCA_041182125.1 Pseudomonadota bacterium | reverse complement strand
TGTTCGGCCTCGCCTCATCGACCCTGCTGACCGTGCTGGTCATCCCAGCCATCTATGTCGTGCTGCGAGATGACGGTAGGCCCTTGGCCAAGGCCCGTTAGGGCTCGCGCCCGACGCTGGTAAAGGCATGGCCGATGGGCTCGGTCAGATAGGTCAGCGCCGTGCGTTTGCGCAGCGGGACAATGACCTCGACATTGAGGCCAGGTCGCAGGTCAAAATGGCCCTTGGCCTTGCTGATCTTTAACAGTTCTGCCTCGGGGATCCGGACCTCGATATTGAAGAACCTAACGCCTGAATGTTCATCGACGAAGCTGTCGGCCGAAACATTCGCAACGACCGCTTGCAGAACCGGGGCCTTGCGGTCGTGTAAGACACTGAGGCGGATCGTAGCCGGCATACCGATCTGAACCTCAGCCGCGTCAGTAGGGTTCAGCTTGGCGTCGATGACAATGCCGCGGTCCTGAGGGACGATGTCCATCAGGTGCTCTCCAGCCGACACCACACCGCCGACCGTGTAGATCTTCAGACCGACCACGCGGCCGCTGGACGGGGCCTTAATCAAGGACTGGACGACAATTTCCTTGGCCGCCGACCATTTGGGCAAGCGGTCAACCAAACGCGCTTCGGTTGCAGCCATCTCGTCAGAAATGGTTTCTAGGACCTTTTTACGGGTCGACAGGATCTGGCTGTTGATTTCAGCCATGGCGGAGATGTTGCGGCTAATCTCGGTCTCATTGCGGCTGGTCTCGCCGTCAAGTTGGGCGGCGACGCGCTCGGTATTGCGCACCCGATTGATTGAGACATAGCCGTCGACAGCCAACTTCTTCAGGCCATCCAGTTCCGCGCCGACCAAGTCCTGTTGCTTGCGGTTAAAGCCAACCTGACGCGCCAAACCCTCATTTTGAACCCTATATTGATCTAGGCGCTGCTGGAGGACCGACGTGGCCGCGCTATTGGACTGGGCCCGGACGGTCGCATAGTGGCGTTGCTCGGCCATAGCCACATCGGCCAAAGCCTTGTCACGTCCGGTCAGGGCGGCAAACTCCGGCGGCGCGTCAAAGCTCACCTGGCCAGCGCTTTCAGCCCTCAGGCGCGCGCGCTGCGCCAACAGGGAAATGACCTCACCGGCGAGACTGCGCTCTACCGCATCGGTGTCGGGCGTGCCGATCTTGAGAAGGACCTGATCGCGCTTTACCGTTTGGCCTTCATCGACATTAAGCTCGGTGACGACACCGCCATTGCGGGGCTGAACGGCTTGGCGATTGCCTGCGACACTGACCACGCCCTCTGTGATCGCCGCCGCATCCAAGGGCGCAAAGGCCGCCCAACCCAGAAATCCGACAAAAAACAGGCCCGCAATGGCTGAACCCAGCCATATTTCAAGGCGCGGTGAATGGCCCCCGCCGCTGTTGAGGTCAGCCCAGAATGCCTTCAATTTCCCGTCCTTGGCCATCAGGCTTGCCCCACTGGACGGCGAAGATCGACGGTCTTGGCCTCGGACGCCGCGCCTGCACCCATAATCTCATCGCGCGTACCCTGCCGCTCAATAGCGCCGCCATTGAGCACAATCACCCGGTCGGCATTTTGGAGCATGGAGGGCCTATGGGCGATGATCAGTACGGTTGCGCCAAGGGCCTTGGCCTCAGTCATAGCCGAGATCAAGGCCATTTCACCGGGCGTATCGAGGGCGGAATTGGGCTCATCGAGCACGAGGACCTTTGGATCGCCAAAGAGGGCGCGGGCTAGGGAGATACGCTGCGCCTGCCCCACCGAAATCCCCTCGCCCGTGCTGGACAGCATTGTATTGTAGCCATCAGGGAACTGCAGGATCATCTCATGCACCCCTGCCCGCTTGGCCGCCTCAACGATCTGGGCATCGAGCGCGGCACGGTCAGCGTCGCTAGCGTTTGAAAAGCGGGAAATGTTCTGGGCGATGGTTCCGCCCAGCAGCATATTGGTCTGCGGCATATAACCAAAATAGACCCCAAGCGCGTCAGCATCCCAGTCGCGATAGGTCGCGCCATCAATGCGAATATCACCTGCATCGGGCCTCAAGGCACCAACAACGATCTTGGCAAAGGTGCTCTTGCCCGCGCCGGAGGGACCGATAAGGCCGACAATTTCACCGGGCACCAACTGGACATTGATACCCTTGAGGATCATCGGGCCGCCGCCGCGCGCGCGATAGAACAGGCTGTTCATGGTAATCCGGCCGCTCGGCACCGGCAGGGCCAAGGGCTGATGGTCGGGTTCGGGATTGTCGGCGAACAGATCGTTCAGGGTCAGGATCGCCGCCCGAGCTTGGTTCAAGGCCGGCCAAGCCGACGCCACCTGTTCCAGGGGCTGCAGCGCACGGCTGAGCAGAACAGACGCGGCGATGATTGAGCCAACCGTAATATGGCCGGTGACCGCCAGCCAGCCACCAAGGCCAAGGGCTGCGGACTGTAACAGGGTCCGGATGAACTTCCCCATCACGGCATATTTCGCGGCCTTGATCTGCTGGTCTGCGGTCGCGTCGATGACCCGGTTTCGGTCGCTGATGAACCGCGTCTCAAGGCGCTTTTGCATGCCCATCACCCGGATCACTTCGGACTTGGACAGTAGGGCATCAAGATGGCCATAGGCGCGGGTCATGGCCTGATGGTTGGTGGTGGCTGCAGAGCGCGCCGTCCGGTCATTGATCACCGACAGGCTAATCAAAAGCGCCCCGCCCACCACAACCAATCCCGCCAGAGCCGGATGAATCAGGAACGCAGCCAACAGGTAGATCGGGGTCCAAGGAATATCGAACAGAGCCAAGATGCCGCCCTGCCCGGCGATGGTCTGACGCAGATTATCGAACTCGCGCAAGGCTTGGGTCCCGGCCCCCTTGGTCGCGGTGCGGCTTTGATCGGCATTGAGCCGATGGACGACCCGACCGGCCAACTCGTCATTGAACCGCAAGGCCGCCCGTACCATCAGGCGCGACCGCATCAGGTCGAGGCTATAGAGCACCACCAGGGCCAACAGTACGACCAGGCTCAGCCAAAAGAGGGTCAACAGCCCCTGCGAAGGCACCACCCGGTCATAGACCTGCATCATATAGAGGGTGGGGGCCAGATAGAGGATATTGATCAGGGCGCTGAACAGGACCGCAAAGCCAATATGGCTTGAACAGGCCTTCAGGGCCGACCGCACAAGGCTCATAAATTCAGGCTTTGGCATCGGACCCATAGGTTTCAAAAGCTGGCATTTTTCCAGACTGCGCTGGTTGAGTGGACCTTAAACCACCTTCCCCTAATATTCTATCTACGCCTTGGTCGCGCCAAACGCCTACAACACCCACCCATGGCTCGTATCTTGCTGGCCGTTGATCTGCAGCACAAAGTCCGCAACGCCATCTCCGTCAACGTCAGCGCGGAAGGTGGTAGTGTTGCTTGCCGCCTCGTATGTCAGGGTCGCTTGGCCTGCCTGCTTGGTGAAGCTGTTCACAAAGCTAAAGGCTTGGTCGCC
>JBEGOG010000239.1:0-3498 GCA_041182125.1 Pseudomonadota bacterium | reverse complement strand
CTGCGGCCAGCACGGCACGCTCATAGTCCAAGCCGCTCATCAAGACGCCTGCACCGCCGCCCACGGGGCCCATGACGTTCTCTTCAGGGACCTCGCAGTCCTCGAACACAAGCTCGCAGGTGTCAGACCCGCGCATGCCCATCTTGTTGAGCTTGGGCGAGGTCGAAAAGCCCTTGAAGCCGCGCTCGATCAGAAAGGCGGTGACGCCCCGGCTCGCCGCGTCCGGGTCGGTCTTGGCATAGACCACGAGCGTGTCGGCATGCGGGCCGTTGGTGATCCAGAACTTGGTGCCGTTCAGGACATAGCGGTCACCCTTCTTGTCGGCCCTCAGGCGCATGGAGATGACGTCCGAGCCTGAACCGGCCTCTGACATGGCCAGAGCGCCGACATGGGCACCGCTGATCAGCTTGGGCAGATAGCGAGCCTTTTGCGCGGGCGTACCCCACCGTCGGATCTGGTTGACGCAGAGATTGGAGTGGGCACCGTAGCTCAGCCCGACCGAGGCCGAGGCGCGGCTGATCTCTTCCATCGCCACGACATGCTCAAGATAGCCAAGGCCTAAGCCGCCGTCCTCCTCGGACACGGTGATGCCGTGCAGGCCAAGCTCGCCCATCTGGGGCCAAAGCTCACGCGGGAAGGTGTTGCTGGCATCGATTTCGGCGGCAATTGGCGCGATCTTCTCGGCGGCAAAGCGCGCGGTGACGTCACGGATGGCGTCGGCAGTCTCGCCAAGGCCAAAATCCATCGAGGGTGCTAGGGTCTGGGTCATGACTGATTTCTAGCATAGGCCTTGACCAGAAGGCCACCGCCCTGCCCGCTCAGGCCTTTGGATTTACCATCCGGAACAGCAGCGCACCAGCCACCGACAGGGCCAAGAGGCCGGTAATGCCGATGGCCCATGCCCGAGCGAGCGTTTGCGGGTTTTGCCGTACGGCCACATCAGAATCCGTGACCAAGTTGAAGGCAAAGCCCATGGCCGCCAGCGCGCTGAGGGCAATCAAACCCAAAATGGCCAACTGGCCATAGTCGAGCTTGGGAACCGAGCCCTTGGGCTTGGACCTCGGGACAGATCTGGGCGGCGCGGCGCGTCGAGCGACCGAGGGCGTTGCCGGAAAGAGGATCGTTTCATCAACCGCCTCTGGTGACGGCAAGATCGTCTCGGCTACGGGGTCTGATTGGGGTTCAGGCGTAAGGTCGGTGACAAGCGTCATCTGCGCCGGCTCGTCGGTCTCAGTGACGGTCACTGCGACCTCGGTGATGTTTTCGACTTCAATCACAGGCCCATCGACTGTGCTGTGATGGGACAGACACGGCGCGTCCGCATAGGGTACGACCAGACGGCTTGGCACCGGGATCCAGCCGCCCTCGGGCTTGAGAAACAGCGCCTTTTCCATCGCCCGGCGGCGGATCAGGCCATCGACCTCTTGCGCCTGACCTGCAACGGTGGCGTGACACCACTGATCCATCGCGGTCGCAGCGTCGAGCAGAGCCCCAGCATTGATCAGACGCAGGACGGTCGAACGCTCGAAAGCCTCCAGCCCAATATTGTAGACAAAGCTGCCCAAAGCATCGATTTGGTTTGAATTCAGAGGCGTAAAGATCAGAGTTGAAAGTGCTTCTGAAATGACATTGAGATCATAGCGCAGCAGCAGGTCGGCTTGAGCGCGGGTGACTATCGACGTTCTCTTGGTCGAGGCGACATGGCCATAGCCGACGGCCCAGCGCCCATCCCCCAGCGGCGTGGCCCGGGCGTGAAACCCCTCCAGCAGCTTGATCTGAGCGATAGTCTCGCTGGAGATCTGGTAGGACGACACCATAGAATCCGATGACCCAATATGAAACAGGCCCTGCTGGCCCACTCAGAAAGCAGCAAGTTCCATGCCGACTAGAGCAGGATCAGGACCGCCAAACCTAAGAAGCTGAAAAATCCGACCACATCTGTGACCGTTGTCACAAACACAGTTGAGGAGACAGCGGGGTCATGACCGAGGCGCTCTAGGGTCAGGGGCACGAGGATGCCAGCCAACGATGCCGCTAAAAGGTTGATGACCATGGCCATGCCAATGACCAGACCCAAGAGGGGGTCATGGAACCAGAAGGTCACGACCGCTCCAACACAAAGGGCAAAAGCCCCCCCGTTCAGCAAACCCACGGCAATTTCGCGCCAAATGGTCCGCAACATATTGACCGACGACAGTTCCCTGGTCGCGAGCGCACGCACAGCCACCGTCAGGGTCTGGGTGCCTGCATTGCCCCCCATCGAGGCGACAATGGGCATCAGGACGGCCAAGGCCACCAGCTGCGAAATGGCACCGCTGAATGCGGAAATGACACTGGAGGCGAGCACCGCCGTACCCAGATTGATCAAGAGCCACCAGAACCGTGATTTGGTGACGTCCAGAACCGTGGCGTCACGGCCCGTCTCGGTCACACCGGCAAGGGCAAGAATGTCTTCTTGGCTCTCTTCCTGAATAACGCCAACAATGTCATCGACGGTGATCTGACCGACAAGGCGCCCGCCCGGATCGGTCACAGGGGCCGAGATCAGGTGGTACTTGTCGAAAATATAGGCCACCTCTTCCTGGTCCATCTCGACGGTGATTTCGGTCACCGGCTCCATGATCAGTTCGAGCGGCGTATCGCGGTTCGATTTGAGCAGCACACTCACCGGCACTGCGCCCAACGGCTTGTAGGACGGGTCGACGACATAGATGTCAAAGAACAGGTCCGGCAGGTCATCGGCGGAACTGCGAATATGGTCGATGGTTTGGCCGACGGTCCAAAATTGCGGCGCGGCCATGACCTCGCGCTGCATCAGGCGGCCAGCACTCTCCTCCTCATAGGCGAGTGAGGTCTGGATGCTGGTCCGGTCGGCCTCAGACATGGCCGCAAGCACCTCATCGCGCTTGTCGTCCTCTAGGTCCTCGACCAGATCGGCGGCGTCGTCAGAATCCAGCTCCTCCAGGGCGCGCACGAGTGCGGCTGGGGTCACCTTCTCCAGCACATCCTCGCGGATATGATAGTCGAGCTCAGAGAGGATCTCGGCCAAGGCTTCTGGCGCAATGAAGGCCAACAGCTCGTAGCGATATTCTGCGGACAAGAAGCCCATCAGGTCAGCAACGTCGGCAGGCCGCAGCGCATCGATCAGCTCACGCAGCCTTACCGCGTCCCCGCGATCGGCTGCATCAACTACCATGTCGATATAGGCAGGGTTCAGGGCGTAGTCGTCGCCCAAGGCCAGATCTTCGAGATCCTCAGCCGGATTGTGCCCTTGGCTAAGGGCCGCCAGGTCGCCCGCATTTCGGGTCATCGGACCCTCCTTTGAGGACCCATGATCCCCGGCTGACGGACTGTGGGAAGGACCCCCGGGGTCCAAAGACGCCGGGGGCCTATCCTAATC
This sequence comes from Pseudomonadota bacterium, assembly GCA_041182125.1. Classification (GTDB taxonomy): domain Bacteria; phylum Pseudomonadota; class Alphaproteobacteria; order Caulobacterales; family Caulobacteraceae; genus CAISGS01. The sequence goes on along the minus strand of JBEGOG010000239.1, from coordinate 98 downwards.
TCACTGGTGCGGTCGAGAAGACTCGAACTTCCACGGGTTGCCCCACAGCGACCTCAACGCTGCGCGTCTACCAATTCCGCCACGACCGCATAGCAGTG
>JBEGOG010000238.1:0-3501 GCA_041182125.1 Pseudomonadota bacterium | reverse complement strand
GAAGTACCGGCGTAGCCGGGGTAGGGGCTGGCCCGTGTTCCTCGGCGTCTCAGTGAGACAATTTGCTGACTGTCAAACCGAAAGAGATGGGTTCAGGGTGAGCACATGATGCATCCCCTCGCAACCCAGCTTCTCATCGCATCGGCCATGGTCGCGGCGAATATCATCATCCATCTGGTGGGGTTGGGTCTGTTGTTGGCGGTGATGCGACGGCATGGGGCGCATCTGATGACCAAGCGGGCCGCGATCCAGCAGGCCTTCATTCTGGTGGGCGTCGCCTTTGGCCTGTTCGCGCTACACACCATCGAAATCTGGGGTTACGCCATCCTCTTTTACGCGATCGGTGCGACCCAGAGCTTTGAGGCAGCGCTCTACTATTCCACTGCTACCTATTCGACCATTGGCTATGGCGACGTGGTGCTGGACCACAAGTGGCGCATTTTAGGGGCCATTGAAGGCGGAAACGGCGTGATCCTGTTGGGCTGGTCCACGGCGTTCTTTGTGTCGGTCGTCGCGCGTCTAAGAACGCTTGAGCATGATTGGATGGCAGGTGAAGCGATCGTTCACCCTAACTTGACCGGTCCATCCCGCGACTAGCGAACGGCTTAAGCGTCCGCCACAAAGGCCAGCGACACTGAATTGATACAGTAGCGCAGGCGGGTCGGAGGCGGGCCGTCGGGGAAGACGTGGCCCTGATGGCTGCCGCAGCGGGCACAGAGGGTCTCGACCCGGCGCATGCCGTAGCTGTTGTCTTCGATCAGCCGCACATGGTCCTTATCAATCGGCGCAAAGAAACTGGGCCAACCGGTGCCGGACTCAAACTTGGTCTCGGCGCGGAAGAGCGGCAGGGCGCAAAGGCGGCAGCAATAGGTCCCCGGCTTTTTCTGGTTCAACAGGCCGCCGCAGAAGGGGGCCTCCGTCCCATGATGGAGCAGCACTTCGCGCTCTTCTTGACTGAGATCAGCCTCAAGACGCGCGCGCTCTTCAGCACTGGGCGGGGTCAGGTCGTGGCCGAGGGCCGAGGTGGCTGTGGTCTGGGTCATGCGAGTCTCCGAAGGTCGGTTCACGATCTAATATAGCGTGCCGTTGGAAAAAGTCGCGTGGTCAGACCTTGCGTCAACCGGGGCCAAGTGTGCAAATCACGGAATATTTTGCCTCCAGACGTAAAATATCAACGCTAGAGATTTGCATTGCGGCTCTGACGTCGCTAACCCCTGATCCGTTAAACAGTTCTGTGACGAGACAGGGGCCTCGATGTTCACGAAAATCTTGATCGCCAACCGAGGCGAGATCGCCGTCCGCATCATTAAGACCGCGCGGCGCATGGGCATCAAAACCGTTGTCGTCTATTCCGAAGCCGATGCGGACAGCTTGGCCGTCGAGATGGCCGACGAGACCGTGTTCATCGGACCGGCTCCGGCGTCTGAGTCCTACCTGATCGCTGACAAGATCATTGATGCCTGTAAGCAGACCGGCGCGCAGGCTGTGCACCCCGGCTTTGGCTTCCTGTCCGAGAAGGCAGAGTTCGCGCAGCGCTGTAAGGATGAGGGCATTGTCTTCATCGGTCCTAACGCTGGGGCCATCTCGGCCATGGGCGACAAGATCGAGAGCAAGAAGTTCGCGGCTGCGGCCAATGTCTCCTGCGTGCCCGGTCATATCGGTGAAATCGACGACACGGCACATGCCGTTCAGATCTCCGAAGAGATCGGCTATCCTGTGATGATCAAGGCCAGCGCCGGCGGCGGTGGTAAAGGCATCCGGGTCGCGATGAACCGCAAGGACGTGGAAGAGGGCTTCCCTGCTGTGCGCGCCGAGGCCAAGGGCGCGTTTGGCGATGACCGCATCTTCATCGAAAAGTTCATCACCAGCCCGCGCCATATCGAAATCCAAGTTTTGGGCGACAAGCACGGCAATGTGGTCCACCTGTTCGAGCGCGAATGTTCGATCCAGCGCCGCAATCAAAAGGTCATTGAAGAGGCGCCGTCGCCATTGCTTGACCCTGAAACCCGCGCGGCCATGGGTGCGCAGGCCGTCGCTCTGGCCAACGCTGTCGGATATGACAGCGCCGGAACCGTCGAGTTCGTGGCCGGTCAGGACAAGAGCTTCTACTTCCTCGAAATGAACACCCGTCTGCAGGTCGAGCATCCGGTGACCGAGCTGATCACCGGCCTTGATCTGGTCGAGCAGATGATCCGCGTGGCCTACGGTGAGGCGCTGGCCTTCAAGCAGGAAGACCTCAAGATCAATGGCTGGGCCATTGAAAGCCGCATCTATGCGGAAGATCCCTATCGCAAGTTCCTGCCCTCGATCGGGCGCCTAGTGCGTTACGACCCGCCAGCCGAAGGCGAGCATGGATCATCGCATCTGGGGGCCTATACGGTCCGTAATGACGGCGGTGTGCGCGAGGGTGACGAGATCTCGATGTATTACGATCCGATGATCTCCAAGCTCTGCACCTGGGCACCGACCCGCGAGGCCGCCGTGGCGGGCATGGGTCGGGCGCTGGAAGATTTCCACATTGAGGGGCTGGGCCAGAACATCCCGTTCTTGGCCGCCGTGATGGATCAGGACCGTTTCAAGTCTGGTGCCTTGGCGACCAACTACATCACCGACGAGTTCCCAGAGGGCTTTAACGGCACGGTCCCAACCGACTTCCAGACCGATGTGATGACGGCGGTTGCCTCGTCCATGCACCGGGTTATGGCCGCTCGCGCCCGCACCATTGGCAATGGCTTGGCCCAGCGCGGCGTGCGTGAAGATTGGATTGTCTTTGTCGGCAAGCAAGAGCGCACTGTCACCCTAGTCGACGGCGTTGCGGGTTTGGACGTTGTCCTTTCTGACGAAGGCCGGACCTTGTCTTTGACCGAGATGGATTGGCGTCCGGGCAAGCCGACCTACAAAGGCCTGCTCAATGGCCGCGCCTTCACGGTTGCCGTTATGCCAGCCGCTGCGGGCTTCACCATCCGTCACCGCGCCGCCAAGGCCCAGGTGGTGGTTCTGACGCCCCATTCGGCTGAACTGCACAAGCGCCTTCCTGCCAAGCAGGCGGCCGATACCTCCAAGCTGATCATTTCTCCGATGCCAGGCCTTGTCGTCTCGATCGAGGTGGCTCTGGGTCAAGAGGTCAAGGAAGGCGAGATTGTCTGCATCATCGAAGCCATGAAGATGCAGAACATCATCCGCGCTGAACGTGACGGCGTGGTCAAGGAAGTGGGTGCCAAGGCCGGTGACAGCGTCGCTGCGGATGAGATCTTGGTCGAGTTCGCCTAAGGGCGGATTAAGGATGGGTGGGAGAGGGGCGTGGATGAATACCCCCACATCCGTGTTCCCCGCGAAGGCGGGGACCCAGACCTTTTTGCTTAGATGGTAAGCGACCCTGCGGGATCTGATTTTGCGGGGACGCGGCGTAGAGGTTTGTGGATGCAAACCCCCATCCCCGGCTTTGCCGGTACTTCCCCCCGAGGGGGAAGATCACGAGACTGCAAATTTTCCCCCTCTGGG
>JBEGOG010000237.1:0-4820 GCA_041182125.1 Pseudomonadota bacterium | reverse complement strand
CCTCTGTCGCGAGAGGCGCGGGGTCGAGGCCAATATCGATGGCGGTGGGGTGGAACTGCACAAATTCAGGGTCAGCGATGACCGCACCGGCGAGCGCCGCCAACGCCATGGCTTCGCCGCGCAGGTTGTGGGGATTGGTGGTGACATCATAGAGCCCGCCGAGCCCCCCGGCGGCCAAGATCACCGCGTCGGCACGGATGGTTTGGGTCTGGCCATTTTGCTCAACCAAGGCCCCGCGGATCCGTCCGCTTGTGTCCTGAACCAGAGCACGGACGGAGGCCCGTTCTAGAACCTCGATGGAGGGACAGGCGCAAACAGCGCCGATCACGCTGCGTAATATTTCTTGCCCCGCCTGATCACCCTTTACCCGCGCGACGCGGGGGCGGGAGTGGGCGGCCTCTAGGCTTTGGGCAAAGCCATGGTCTGCATCCCGGTCAAAGGGCACGCCAAGGCTGGCCAGCATCCGGACCGCGTCGGGTCCTTCGCGCGTCAGAATATCGGCCATCTCTGGATCGACGAGGCCTGCACCCGCCGCAATCGTATCGGCGGCGTGAAAGGCGGGCTCATCGCCTTGCGAGAGGGCCGCTGCAATACCGCCCTGCGCCCAGGCGGATGAACAGTCCTGGCCCAGTGGTCTCGTCGATAGGACCACCACCCGGCGCGGTGCCGCAGCCAAGGCCGCAGTCAGGCCCGCAAGGCCTGCACCGATCACCAGCAGAGGGGAGGGGGTCGTGGTCATGGCCCTGTCAGATCAGCTCGACATCGACATGGTGGCGCGCCTTGACCAGATCATAGCGGGCCGGGATCGCCAGGGGCGGCATATCGATCATCCGCTGAACGGCCAACCGCGCCCGGTCGGCCATGGCTGTGTCCACCGTGACCTCATAGCGGTCATGCAGAAGGGCCTCGTAAATGTTCTCAAGGCTGATGCGCTTCATGTGGGGGCACAGGTTGCAGGGGCGGACAAACTCGGTCTCTGGCGCGTCGCAGGCAACATTATCGGCCATCGAGCATTCGGTGATCAGGACCACCTGCTTGGGCTTGCGGGTCATGACAAAGTCCGACATGGCCGCCGTCGATCCGGCAAAGTCTGAGACCTCGAGAACCTCGGCCGGGCATTCTGGATGGGCCAAGATCTGGGCATCGGGATAGGCGGCCTTCAGTTCCAGAATATCCGCCGCCGTGAAGCGCTCATGGACCTCGCACCGCCCGGCCCAAGCGATGATCTTGATGTCGGTCTGACGGGCAACATTGCGGGCCAAGAACTCGTCAGGGATCAGGATGACCCGGTCGACGCCCCATTCGCGCGCGACGTGCTCGACTACCTGAACCGCATTGGCCGAGGTGCAGCAGATGTCGGTCTCGGCCTTCACTTCGGCGGTGGTGTTGACGTAGGTGACCACAGGAATGCCCGGATAGCGCTGCTTGATCAGGCGCACATCCGCCCCCGTGATCGACGAGGCGAGCGAACAGCCTGCCAGCAGGTCGGGGATCAGAACGGTCTTGTCGGGTGCCAAGATCTTGGAGGTCTCGGCCATGAAGTGGACGCCGGCCTGAACAATGATCTTGGCATCGCAGTTGGCGGCCTCACGGGCCAGACCAAGGCTATCGCCAACATAGTCACCGACCCCGTGGAAAATTTCGGGTGTCATATAGTTGTGCGCCAAGATGACCGCGTTCTTCTCAGCCTTGAGCCGATTGATCGCCGCGATCAACGGGGCTTGAAGACGCCATTCCAGCGGTGTGACCCGTGCCTTGACCTTTTCCCATAGCGGACGGGTCTGCGCCTCGACCTCTGGGGTGAACTCAAAACCGGCAAATCCATCAGCCATCGTCTTATCCTTATGCTCAATATGAGCATTAGTGGAGCCTAAAAAGCGCTGAGCGCCACGAGCGATCAGCGATCCTGACTTTTGCTGGAATTGAGCAAAAGCCTGTGGACAAGATATAGTCCGCTCACGACTGCGATCAAAGCGGATTTTTCACAAAGTCATCACGATCACGTGCAGACCCCTATCCCAATATCGGTGGGTTTAGGGATGATCGATCCCAATACGCTTTGATATAATCTCTGCCGCGACGCGCTCGGTCTCTTGCAGCGGCTCATAGGTCCAGCCCTCAAGATGGCCCTGATAGGGCCGCGTCGCCCCGATCTGGCGCAATTCTTCGTGGAACAGGCGGAATTTCAGGCTTTGCCCGTCCATCTTGAGGATGAAAACCGGCTTACCCGTAGAGGCCGCTTCGGTCGCCATATTGGTGGAGTCTTCGGTGACCAGCACGAAGTCTGCCGCACCCAAAAAGGCAAAATAGGGATTGTCACCCTCGCCGTCCCAGATGATGCCGGGAAGGTGGCGCAGGCGTGCGGTCAAGATGGCGCGGGCCTTGTCGGGCGTCCGGCGCGAGAAGGTCATTAGAAGGCTTCCGCCGACCTGCTCGAGGGGCTCCAGAATGTCATGGGCCATGGCCGCCGCCCGCTGCGGCGACAGGTCGAAGGCCTTGGACTTGCCACCGATCAGAACCGCAACGCGCGGGCCGGGCAGGGGATCAATCAGGGCCTTGAAGCGGCCCAGTTCACTCTTCAACCGTTCCGCCGTCACCCGATGGGGTGATCCGCAGATCGATAGGACATTGTCCCCCGACAACCGATCATGCTTTGGCGGCACGACCAGATCGAACAGATGGTGCGGCAGTCGCGGGTCTTGAATTTGAACGACATAGGTCTTACCCGCCGACCAACGCTTCATGCGGATCGACAGGGCAAGGGTCGCTCGCCCAGCGGCAATCCAGATGTCCGGCCAGGGGGCTTGAATGTCCGATTGTGGCGTAAGGCTGCGGCGCGGGAAGAGGTTCATCAGGGCCGGAAGCCGACCGATGATGCCTTTCCACGCGACAGTCTTGATCTGGACCTCAACCGCGCGGCCAGCGGCTCGGTACTGGCGCGCTAGGGCATCGGCCAAACCCACAGCTTGGGTTTGGATACCCGCCCGTCCATCAGACACGGCCCAAATAATCAGAGGGGTTTCGCTCACGAACAGTAGGGCGAACCAAGGGGGCTAAAAGCCGCCCTAGATCCACTCAACCTTCATGATCTCGTAGGACTTGACCCCGCCTGGCGAGATGATCTCCACCACGTCGCCGACTTCCTTACCGATCATACCGCGCGCCAAAGGAGCGGTGATCGAGATGCGGCCCTGCTTCACATCGGCTTCATGTTCGCCAACGATCTGATAGCGAGTCGCCTCTTCGGTATCCTCGTCGACGAGGCTAACCGTAGCGCCGAACTTGACCTGCTTACCGGACAGTTTGGATACGTCGATGACCTGAGCCCGGGCGATCTTATCCTCGATCTCCGCGATGCGACCTTCGATGAAGCCCTGACGCTCTTTTGCGGCATGGTATTCAGCATTTTCCGACAGGTCGCCATGGCTGCGCGCTTCTGAAATCCGGCCGTTCCTGCGTCTTCAAACGCTTCAGTTCCACGTCGAGAGCTTGATAGCCCCCGCCGGTCATAGGCACTTTTTCCATAACGGATTTTTGCTCAAGTTCGCCCAAGTGGAAGGGGAGTTCCGATCGCGGGCTCATCGTTCGGGGGGTAGAGGATAGCCGGAAAGTCTTAAAAACACAAGGTCGCGTGTTTTACGCCTTGAGAATGGGCCTATCCGGCCTCGACAAAACTATCGATTACCTTTTTCTCACCGGCCTTGTCGAAGGCCACGATCAGCTTGTTACCTTCGACGGCGCGCACCAGACCATAGCCGAACTTGATGTGAAAGACCCGGTCGCCTCGGTTGAACTTGCTGGTTGACGCCCCGTCGGACACGGCGACCAGACGGCCTTCGCCCTCGATGACGGTGTTACGAGCGCGGACTGGAGAGGGCGCAGCACGGGCATTTTCTTGGGCGCGTTTCCAACCTGGCGAGGTGTAGCCGGAGCCAAAGCTTGGGGCATCGTCCCAGCGGCTGGTCTGCTGCTGCATGCCCGGGCCGCCGCCATAATAGCCGGTTTCGCTGGAGGCCTCGACGCTGGCCGGGGGCAGCTCGTCCACGAAGCGACTGGGCAATTGTGAGGTCCAGCGGCCATAGACTTGGCGGTTGGCGACAAACGAGATGCGGGCCTCTTCGCGGGCGCGGGTGATGCCGACATAGGCGAGGCGGCGTTCCTCTTCGAGACCCTTCTCGCCCTTGTCATCCATCGAGCGCTGAGACGGAAACACGCCCTCTTCCCAGCCGGGAAGGAAGACGAGCGGGAACTCCAGACCCTTGGCCCCGTGCAGGGTCATGATCTGGATGGCGTCGTCGCCTGCGCCTCGGTCAATGTCCATGACCAGCGACACATGCTCCAGATAGGTCTGGAGATTGTCAAAGGCGCTCATCGACTGGACAAGTTCTTTGAGGTTCTCCAGCCGGGTCTGGCTTTGCGGGCCCTTGTCGGCGCGCAACATGTCCGTGTAGCCGCTCTCTTCGAGAATGGTTTCCAACAGGCGCTGATGGTCGGCCACGGTCTGCTCGTTGCGCCAGCGGTCTAGGTCGCGGATGAAGGTCGACAGGGCCGTGCGGGTGCGGGCGGGCAGTTCGTCTGTGCCGATGATCTGGCGCGCGGCGGTCATGGCCGAGACACCGGTCAGCCGGGCGATCTGGAGCAGCTTGGAGACCGAGGTGTCGCCAATGCCGCGCTTGGGCGTGTTGACGATACGCTCGAAGGCCAGATCGTCGTCTGGCGACTGGACCAGCCGCAGATAGGCGTGGGCGTCGCGGATCTCGGCCCGTTCAAAGAAGCGCGGGCCACCGACCACCGTATAGGGCAGGGACAGCAGCACGAAC
>JBEGOG010000236.1:0-5591 GCA_041182125.1 Pseudomonadota bacterium | reverse complement strand
GACCGAAGAAGCCGCCTTCCGCCCCGAAGCCCGCAATCCCCGAGGCTTTCAAGATAAACGCGCCCGTGACCTGCGTGCGGAGCGCCATATTCTTGAGACTGTCTCCAAGGTCTATGAGCGCTATGGCTTTGAGGCGCTGGATACGGGGGCCTTTGAATATGCTGATGCGCTGGGCAAGTTCTTGCCTGACAGCGACCGTCCCAATGAGGGTGTGTTCGCCCTGCAGGACGATGACGAACAATGGATGGCGCTGCGCTATGACCTGACCGCCCCCTTGGCGAGGTTTGTGGCTCAGAACCGCGAGGGTCTGCCCAAGCCCTTCCGTCGCTATGCCTTTGGCCCTGTTTGGCGCAATGAAAAGCCCGGCCCCGGCCGGTTCCGCGAGTTCATCCAGTGCGATGCCGACACGGTCGGTTCGGCCCGTCCTGAGGCTGACGCAGAAATTGTCGCTCTAGCGGTTGAGGGCCTGATGGCCACGGGCCTGAAACGCGGTCAAGCGGTGCTCAAGATCAATAACCGCAAGCTGCTCAATGGTCTTTTGACGGCGGCTGGCGTCCAGAGCGAGGGCCAAAAGCTCGGCGTTCTGCGCGCGGTCGATAAGCTCGACCGGTTAGGCCCCGATGGCGTGCGCCTCCTGCTCGGTGAAGGCCGCAAGGACGAGTCCGGTGCCTTTACCAAGGGGGCGGGTATTAATGCCCGCGCCGCCGAACAGGTTCTGGCCTTTGTCGCCGCTGGCGGCGGGACGCGTGCTGAGGTTCTGGATAGCCTCGCCGGTGTCATTGGCGGCTCGGCGGAGGGCGATGAGGGCCTTGCTGAACTGGCCAGCATGGATGCGGCCTTGCGTAGTCTGGGCATTGGCGAGGATCAGGCCAGCTTCGAGCCCTCCATCGTGCGCGGTTTGGAATATTACACCGGCCCGGTCTTTGAGGCCGAACTGCTGATCGAGACCCTCGGCGAAAAGGGCGAAACTCTGCGCTTTGGTTCCATCGGCGGCGGAGGCCGTTATGATGATCTGGTCGCGCGTTTCACCGGTGAGCGGACCCCGGCGACCGGCTTTTCCTTTGGCGTTTCGCGTCTGGCTGCGGCCTTGCGGGCTGCGGGTCAGGCTCAGGCCAGCGAAGCGCGCGGGCCGGTGGTGGTGCTGGTCTTTGATCAAAATGCGCTTGGTGACTATTTCGCCGTGGTCGGAGAGCTCCGCGCTGCCGGTATCGCCTCAGAGGTCTATCTCGGCGGGTCGGGCATGAAGGCGCAGATGAAATATGCCGATCGGCGCATGTCGCCCGCTGTGGTCATTCTGGGCGGTGATGAGATCGCTGCCGGAACCGTGACGGTCAAGGATCTGGATCTGGGTCGTCAGATGGCGCAGGGCGTGACCGACAATAAGGAATGGCGCGAAGGCCGTCCGGGTCAGGTCACCGTGCCTCGGGCTGAGCTGGTCAGTGTCATTCGCCGCATTGTGGAGGGCTGATCATGCAGCTTGAACCAACGGTTCCGCCCAAGGTCCTCGCGGCCATCCGCGCGCCCTTTGCAGCGCTCGGGGCCACGGCGATTGACGCGCCCGTCATCCAGCCCCTGAACCAGCTTCTCGATCTGGCCGGAGAGGCCATGCGGGCGCGGCTGTTTATCGTGCAGGGCGAGGGTGGGGCGGAAGCCTGCTTGCGTCCGGATTTCACCATTCCGGTTGCCCGCGCGCATGGCGCGTCAGGGGCTGCGTCTGGTCGTTATGTCTATGAGGGCAAGGCCTTTCGGGTCGCGCCTAAGGGCACGGACCGCGCTGAAGAGTTCCTGCAGATCGGGATTGAAGCCTTTGAGGCCCGCGATCCTGTCGGGGCCGATGTCGAGGTGGCCGCTGTCGCGTGGCAGGCAAGCCTAGCGGGCGGGCGCAGCGACCTGTCCATGCGTCTGGGTGATGTGGCCCTGTTTTCAGCCTTTATCGGCGCTATGGCCTTGCCAGAAGCCTTGGCGGCCCGTCTTGATCGGGCCTTTACCCGTCCGCGTGTCCTTAGGGCCGAATTGGCGCGGGCGCAGGCGGGCGAACAGGCCCCTCGCGCGGGGGATCGTCTGGCGGGTCTGTTGGCCGGATTGCCGGAGGCTGAGGCCTCGGCCGTGCTGGAAGAGTTCTGGGGTCTGGCGGGTATTCAGCCCGTGGGCGGACGCTCTGCCGCCGAGATCGTCCATCGTCTGTCAGAACGGGCGGAGGCGGCGTCTGCCCCTCGTCTGAGCGCTGCACAGGCCGATCTCATTCATAGGTTTCTCGCCATCGACGATCAGCCCCAACGGGCCTTGGATCAGGTCGCCGCCTTGGCCCGTGAAGGCGGAGCGTCCGTAGACCTTCCCCTCAGGGCTTGGCAGGCCCGTTTGGATGGTTTGATGGCGGCGGGCATCGCGCCGGATCAGATGAGCCTCTCGACCGCCTTTGGCCGTGCCTTTGGCTATTATGATGGCGTCCTGTTCGAAGTGACCAGCGCGGCGCTGGGGGCGGAACATCCGGTGGCTGGCGGCGGGCGCTATGATGCGCTTTTGGCAAGGCTTGGGGCCCCGGTTGATCCGTCGGTCGGAGCGGTGGGCTGCATGGTCCGGCCTTGGCGGGCCTTTGGTGGTTCAGCAGCAGGAGCGGCGTGATGGATGATCTATCGACCAATCCCCTGATCATTGCCTTTCCTTCCAAGGGCCGCCTTAAAGAACAGGCCGAAGCTTGGCTGGCTGAGTGCGGCTTTAAGCTAGAAGCCGTCGGCGGCGCGCGGGGCTATCGGGCGGCGATTGCCGGCCTGCCGGGCGCGCAGGTGCAGCTCTTGTCGGCCTCTGACATTGCGTCGGCGGTGGATGATGGCGAGGTCCATCTGGGGCTGACCGGCGAGGATCTGCTGCGAGAGCGCGGCGAGGATCTGGATAGCCGGGTCATGCTGCTGCGGGCTCTGGGCTTTGGCCGGGCCGATCTGATCGTCGCGGCGCCGCAGAGCTGGATCGATGTCGACGTCATGGCTGATCTTGATGAGGTCGCTGCGGCCTATCTGGCCCGCACGGGTCGGCGTCTGCGGGTGGCGACCAAATATATGAGCCAGACCCGGGCCTTCTTTGCCAAGCACGGCATTGCCGACTACCGGATCGTGGAATCCAGCGGTGCGACTGAGGGAGCCCCTGCGACCGGGGCGGCGGAGCTTGTCGTCGATATCACCACGACCGGCGCGACCTTGGCGGCCAACAGTCTGAAGATCATTAGCGATGGTGTGATCCTAAAGAGCCAGGCCCAGCTTGCAGCCTCCCTGACCGCCTCTTGGACCACGGCCCAACTGGGTCTTGTCCGCCGATTGCTGAGCGTCGTTGAGGCCAAGTCTCGCGCACGGGGGCTGGCGACTGTGATCTGGCCCGCCGAGCAGGACCAGACCGCACAGGAGGCCAGCGAGGTCTTGCGCGCCGGGCCAATGGGCTGCTGGTTTCAGGGACGGATCTGTTCGATCTGTCGAGCGCCTTGGCAGAATCAGGCGTCGGCCCGATGACCGTGACCCGGCCCGACTATGTGTTTGAGGCTTCTTGCCCTGCCGCTGATGCTCTGGCGGAGGCTGTTTCGAGGCGTTAGACCCGTCATTTCGGGACTTTTTGACGCGGGCGATAAAAATTAACCGCTACGGTCAGAATTCTTTCCGACTCCATGGCAAAACTGTGACGAAGTCGTTGACTCGGGGATGAATATGCCTTTTCCTGCTCTTGCGAGAGGCACATGGGTCACGAGAAACCTTGGTCTCCCGGCGTTTCGGGGAGGAAACGCCCTCTTAAAATAAAAACGCCCTCATACAATAAAAAATCATACGCCCGCTGCGAGATCCCCCGCAGCGGGCTTATTTCCTTTCGGTCCTGACATGACGTCGGGGCACGAATATTGACATCTTGTATAAAAATAGAATGGGGCGGCGGGTAAGCGGGTCGGCGCGCGCTTGAGCAACGCCGACCCTTTGATCCTACCAGATGCGGACGCGATTTTCGGGGGCCACATAGAGGGCATCGCCTGGCTTCACGCCAAAGGCCTCGTACCAAGCGTCGATGTTCCGAACCACGCCATTGACCCGGTAGAAGGGCGGCGAGTGCGGGTCGCTGGCAATCTGCTGACGCAGGGCATCGTCGCGGCTCTTGGCCCGCCAGACCTGCGCCCAGCCGAGGAACACCCGCTGCTCGCCGGTCAGGCCATCAATGATCGGCGCAGGCTGGCCTTTGAGCGAGAGCTTGTAGGCATCCAGCGCCATCAATAGGCCGCCGAGATCGGCAATATTCTCGCCCATGGTCAGTTGGCCCTGAACCTTGGCCCCGGGCAGGGGTTCGAACGCGGAATATTGGCCATCGAGCCGGTCCGTCTGGACCTTGAACTTGGTCGCATCTGCCGTTTGCCACCAGTCGTTCAGCGACCCATCGGCGGCAAATTGGCGACCCTGATCGTCAAAGCCGTGGGTGATCTCGTGACCAATGACGCCGCCAATGCCGCCATAGTTGATGGCTGGATCGGCTTCAGGATCGAAGAATGGCGATTGCAAAATGGCCGCAGGGAACACGATCTCGTTCATTTGCGGGTTGTAGTAGGCATTGACCGTCTGAGGGGTCATGCCCCATTCGCTGCGATCGACCGGACCATTGAGGCGGGCCAAATCATAGTTCCATCGGAAGGCGGCAGAGCGGGCGATATTGCCGACCAGATCGTCAGACTTGATGGTCAGGGCCGAATAGTCGCGCCACTTGTCGGGATAGGCGATCTTGACGGTAAAGGTCGAGAGCTTCTCAAGGGCCTTGGTCTTGGTGTCGGGGCTCATCCAGGCCAGGCGCTCAATGCGAGCCTTCATGGCGGTGCGAAGATCACCCACAAGGCCCATCATAATGGTCTTGGATTGGGCGGGGAAATAGGCGTCGATATAGAGCTTGCCGACCGCTTCACCCAGAGCCCGGTCGATCGTCCCCACCGCGCGCTTCCAGCGAGGACGGTTTTCCGGCTGGCCAGAGAGAGTCTTGCCGCGGAACTCGAAGGACGCGTTGACGAACCGCGCGGAAAGGTAAGGAGAGGCTTCATCGGCAATCTGGAAGGCCAGCCAAGCCTGCAGTGTGGCGATGGGCGCATCGGCAAAGATCTTGGCGATCTTTGGGAAGGCGCTCTTTTCGCTGACAATCACCGTCGGGACCTTAGACAGGCCATTGGCTTCAAGATAGGCCGTCCATGGGAAGCCGGGGGCCAGCTTGGTCAGGTCGGCAATGGACATGGGGCTATAGGAGGCCACCGGATCACGCTGTTCGATCTTGCTCCAGCTGACCTTAGCGATTGCCGTTTCCATGGCCACGATGGCGGCGGCATTGGCCTCTGGATTTTCCCAGCCAATGGCCTTGAGCTGCGTGGCCACATAGGCCTGATATTTAGCCTTCTTCTCGGCAAACTGAGCGGTCAGATAGTAATCGCGGTCGGGAAGACCAAGGCCGCCTTGCGCCAGATAGACAGCGTAGCGGTTGGGGTCTTTGGCTTCCTGACCGATATAGGCCCCGAAGAAGGCAGAGCCAAAGCCCTTGGACGACTTGCCCATCAAGGTGCCGATCTGGACCCGGGTCTTGGCCGCCTTGAT
>JBEGOG010000235.1:0-3578 GCA_041182125.1 Pseudomonadota bacterium | reverse complement strand
AGCCTGGTGGGCCGAGGATGCGGCTCGGATGGCCGATATGGGCCTGTCGATCGTGCGGATCGCAGAGTTCGCTTGGAGCCGGATTGAGCCAGAACCGGGACAGTTTGACTGGAACTGGCTGGATCAGGCGGTCGAGACCCTGCATGGGGCTGGCCTGTCGTTGATTATGTGCACCCCGACCGCAACCCCGCCCAAATGGCTGGTGGATCGTCATCCCGATCTGGTGGCGGTCAATGAGCGGGGGGAACCGCGGCTTTTCGGGTCCAGGCGTCACTACAGTTTTTCACATGAGGGCTACCGCGCTGAATGTGCGCGGATTACCGAGGCGGTAGCCGAGCGCTATGGCCAGCATCCCGCCGTGGTGGCTTGGCAAACCGACAATGAATATGGTTGCCACGATACGACCATCAGCTATTGCGCCTCTGCGGCGCGTCGTTTTCGGCTCTGGCTCAAGGCGCGCTATGGAACAGTCGAGGCCTTGAACCAAGCTTGGGGCACGGTCTTCTGGTCGCAGGACTATCGCAGCTTTGACGAGGTGGATCCACCGCACCTGACCGTGACCGAGGCCAATCCCAGCCACCGTTTGGACTATAATCGGTTCGCGTCTGACGAGGTGGTCAGTTTCAACCGCCTGCAGGTGGATATATTGCGCGCAAGGTCTCCCGGCCGCGACATGATCCATAATTTTATGGGCTTCTATACCGAGTTCGACCATTTTGCGGTCAGCCAAGACCTTGATGTGGCCAGTTGGGACAGCTACCCCCTCGGCTTTCTTGAGCAGTTCTGGTTCAGCGCTGAAGACAAGGCGCGTTATCTTAGGCAAGGCCATCCCGATGTCGCCGCCTTCCACCATGACCTCTATCGGGGCTGCGGGCGGGGCCGTTGGTGGGTGATGGAACAGCAGCCGGGACCGGTCAACTGGGCCTCTTTCAATCCATCGCCGCTGCCGGGCATGGTCCGCGCCTGGACGTGGGAGGCCTTCGCCCACGGCGCAGAGGTGGTGTCCTATTTTCGCTGGCGCCAAGTCCCGTTCGCCCAAGAACAGATGCATGCCGGACTAAACCGGCCTGACCGTAGCGAGGACATTGGCGGTCAAGAGGCGCGGCAGGTGGCCGCCGAGGTCAGCGCCTTGGGCCAACTTGCACCCTGCGGCCCTTCACCGGTGGCGCTTGTCTTTTCCTATGAGGGCGATTGGGTCACGTCGATCCAGCCGCAGGCCCAGGGCTATCGCGCCTTGAAGGAAGCCTTTGCGTGGTATTCGAGCCTGCGCCAGATGGGCCTCGATGTGGATATTGTCCCGCCCGGCGCGGATTTGAGCGGCTATCGTTTGGTTGTCGCCCCATGCCTTCCCATTGTGTCGCCCGAGGCGCTTGCCGCCTTCGAAGCCACTGAGGCGGTGACGATATTTGGCGTGCGGGCGGGCTCAAAGACCCGTGATCTGCATATTCCGGGCAAGCTGCCACCGGGTGATCTGTCCAAGCTCTTGCCGCTGACGGTGCAGCGGGTTGAGAGCCTGCGTCCCGGAACGCCCATGGTAATCGCGACGAAGGACGCGGCTCTCACAGGGCGCGATTGGCGTGAAGATGTTGCGACGCAGGCCGAGGTGTTGGGCCACTTTGATGATGGTCATCCAGCCTGGATTAGGTCCGGAAAACGGGACTACTTGGCCTTTGCACCAACGGAGTCTGCTTTGGGTGAGGTTCTGTCTGATGCGGCGACACGAGCAGGCTTGGCCGTGACGCCCCTAGCTGAAGGGGTTCGGATAAGCCATCGGGGCGGATTTGTGGTCGCGATCAACTATGCGCCCGAACCGCGTCCCGTTCCTGCGGCCGAAAACACGGAGTTTGTACTGGGCGGTGCGGTCTTGCCACCAGCAGGCATCGCCATTTGGAGGGCCTCCTCATAATTTGCTCCAACCAACACCTCAAGAAAAGACACTAAGCACTTATCAAATATATTAAAACCTCGTCTTTCAAAAACCTCATCGCCCAAGACCGCTAGGACAGGATAAGACCGTGGCTCGTAAACCGCTCAGAAGCACCCGTACCTATGGCAAGTTAGACCGCGATGGCTTTATCCACCGCAGTTGGATGAAGAGCCAAGGCCTTCCCGATGATGCCTTCGATGGTCGGCCGGTCATCGGCATCTGCAACACCTGGTCGGAACTGACCCCCTGTAATGCGGGCCTGCGGGACTTGGCGGAGCACGTTAAGAGAGGCGTTTGGGAAGCGGGCGGCCTGCCGCTCGAGTTTCCCGCCATGTCGCTGGGTGAAACCCAGATGCGGCCAACGGCCATGCTGTTTCGCAACCTCTTGGCCATGGAGGTCGAGGAGTCGATCCGAGGCAATCCCATCGACGGCGTCGTGCTGCTCGGCGGCTGTGACAAGACCACGCCAGGTCAATTGATGGGCGCAGCCAGCGTCGATCTGCCCACCATGGTTGTGTCCTCTGGCCCGATGCTGAACGGCAAGTTTCGCGGCAAGGATATTGGGTCCGGAACCGATGTCTGGAAGTTTTCAGAAGCCGTTCGCGCGGGCGAGATGACGTTGGCCGATTTCATGTCCGCCGAGAGCGGCATGTCGCGCAGTCATGGGGTCTGTATGACCATGGGCACGGCTTCGACCATGGCCAGTCTGGTGGAGGCCTTGGGCCTGAGCCTGCCGGAAAATGCGGCCATACCCGCTGTCGATGGTCGGCGAGCCACCTTGGCGCATCTGACGGGGCGGCGGATCGTGCAGCTGGTGCGCGACGATGTGAAGATGTCGTCCATTGCGACGCGAGAAGCGTTCGAAAATGCCATCCTGACCCACGCGGCCATTGGCGGCTCGACTAATGCGGTCCTGCACCTGATTGCCTTGGCGGGACGTTTGGGTGTGCCGCTCGAGCAAGAGGATTTCGATCTGTTAGGCCGCGATATCCCGCTTCTGGTCGACCTGATGCCGTCTGGGCGGTTCCTGATGGAGGATTTTTGCTATGCGGGCGGTGTTCCGGCGGTGTTCAAGGCGCTCGGCTCGCACCTGCGCGGTGATGCGATCACGGTCAGCGGCCTGACCCAAGCCAAGATCGCTGACATGGCGCGCTGTGATAATCCAGAAGTGATCCGGACCATGGAGGCCCCCGTTGCCCCCAGTTCCGGTCTTTGGGTCCTGCGCGGCAATCTGAGCCCCGGCGGCGCAGTGATGAAGCCAAGCGCGGCCTCGCCTGAGCTCTTGGTCCATACCGGCCGCGCGGTCGTGTTTGAGTCCATCGAAGACTATAAGGCGCGCATTGATCTTCCTGATCTGGATGTCGACGAGACCTGCGTTCTGGTGCTCAAGGGCTGTGGGCCTAAGGGCTATCCGGGCATGCCCGAGGTTGGCAATATGGCCTTGCCCGCCAAGCTCTTGGCCAAGGGCGTTCGTGACATGGTGCGAATTTCGGATGCGCGGATGAGCGGTACGGCCTTCGGCACGGTGATCTTGCACGTGAACCCTGAGGCTGATGCGGGCGGGCCTTTGGCTCTTGTCCAAGATGGCGACTTGATCTCG
The DNA here is from genome assembly GCA_041182125.1 of Pseudomonadota bacterium. GTDB lineage: Bacteria > Pseudomonadota > Alphaproteobacteria > Caulobacterales > Caulobacteraceae > CAISGS01. The sequence goes on along the minus strand of JBEGOG010000235.1, from coordinate 51 downwards.
CTGGATGGACCCGCGCGGACCCTGACCCTTCAGGTCACCGAGGCGGAATTG
>JBEGOG010000234.1:0-3580 GCA_041182125.1 Pseudomonadota bacterium | reverse complement strand
GTACCGGCGAAGCCAGGGTAGGGGGTTATTGAAACTAGGCCCTCCCTTAGGCCCCCTCTCACGGGGAGAGGGCCTAAGGGAGGGGTAATGGAACCCATCTTTACGAGGCGGCCCCATTGATCCAAAAGAGCCCCATGACCCATGCCTCCTATCGTAAGGCGATGGCAGTCCTGATCCTTGGGGCCTGCATCATTGGCTTTGCCCCGATCTTTGTGCGCCTCAGCTCCGCTGGCCCTGCCGCGACGGGATTTTGGCGTTTAGCCTTCGCCTTGCCCATCCTCGCCTTTCTGGCCCAGAGGGCAGCAAGCCAGGGCGATAGAGATCGTACAGGCCTAATGACCCTGCCCCCGATGGTCGCGGTCCTAGCGGGCCTAGCCTTTGCGGCGGATTTGAGCTTTTGGCACTATGCGATCGGCTTTACGACCGTGGCCAATGCCACAGTGCTCAGTAACCTGACCCCCATCGTGGTCACAGCTGTGGCATGGTTGGTGTTCAAAGAGACGCCGCAAAGACTGTTCCTAGCGGGTCTCGTCCTTGCCATTAGCGGAGCCTTTACCCTCGCCCACGGCGCAGCCAGCGCAGGAACCGGCCGCAATACGGGATTGGGTGATGCCCTCTCTGTCGGCACAGCCCTCTGGTATGCTTTCTACTTCCTCGCCGTACGCAAGGCCCGCCAGACCCTGACCGCACCGCAGGTGATGTTCTGGTCCAGCCTCGCCGCTGCGCCGTGCCTGATGATCTTTGCCCTCGTGATGCACGAGCCGCTCTTGCCGACCACATCTCTGGGCTGGGCTGCCTGTCTGGGACTGGGACTGGTCCATGTTGCGGGCCAAGGCTCCATCGCCTGGGCTTTGGGTCGGCTCCCGACGGCCATCACATCGCTGGTCGTGTTGATTCAGCCCGTGGTCGCCGCCGTCGTTGGCTGGATCCTGTTTGCCGAAGCCATCGGACCGTGGCAGGTCCTCGGCGCTGCCCTGACCCTATCGGGCGTCGTCTTGGCTCAATGGGCTGCCAGCCGCGTCCAATAGTAATAGCGATAGGCCAGCTCAAAGCCTGCCCTTTGATAGATCGGAATGGCCCCAACATTGGCAGCCTCGACCTGAAGATAGGCTTTTGTCGCCCCCGCCTGCCGCGCCTTGGCCAGAAGGGTCGCAAGAATACGGGCGGCATAGCCTTGGCGGCGATGGTTTGGGGCCGTGCGCATCCCAAAGATACCGGCCCAGTCACCCTCAACCGCGCTTGCGCCGATGGCGGCGGCCTGACCGTTCACCTCTAGCCGAGCAAAAAACCGCGGGTCAGCAATCCGGCCAAGGGCCGCGAGCCGCTCAGTGCTATCGGCCGGATCGGTCGCTGTCGCCGCAAAGACCGCGCCAAACAGATCGTCCAAGTCAGATGAGACGCTTACATCGACATCAACAGACGCGCCTGCGACCGGCCCCACCATCACCAAGGTCTCCTTACCGCAGACATAGCCCCGGTCGGTCAGAGCCTTGGCCAAGGGCTCGTCAGAGCCTGCGTCATAGGCGCATTTGAAAATGGCTGACAGCCCCTGCCCTCCATACCAAGCCTCGACCTCATCCAGCGCGGCCCGAAGGCCAAGGCCCGGCTCACCCGACACCCAGCAGGAATTGATCCGCATGGAATGGCCATCGGTCGCATAGAGTGTCCAGTCACCCAGACACTGCTGACGGGCAGCAGGCCAAGCTCGCGCAGTGATCGGTTCGAGATCTTGGGGATCAGGCAGGCTCATTTTTCGGCCAGCAACGCCTCGACCAGACCGCGCGCCTGAGGGCTAGACCAGTCCGCGCCGCCTTCAAGCCGCGCCCGCTCCATGCCCTTACGGTCAATAACCAGCGTTGTTGGCAAACCGGCAGGACGAGGGGTAAGGCCAAAGGCTAGGGCATATTTGGCGTCCCGATAGAGGGCCAGCGGTGGGGTCTTGGCGATATCAGCCCGCGCCAAGTCATCATAATCGACACTGTCGACACTGACGGCGACCACCTTGAAGGGCGCTGCGGCATAGGCGGCTTGCAGCTTGGCCAAGGTCGGCATCTCTTCCTTGCAGGGTCCGCACCAGGTGGCCCAGAGGTTCAACACCACAACCTGGCCCTTAAAATCGGCTAAGGTCACGGGCTTGCCGTCTGCATCCTTGAAACTGACGGTCGGGACGGGCCTAGGTTCAGTGACAATCTGCAGCTTCTCAAGCGCCCCGACCTTAAATTCGTTGAGATCCAGTTCCGCCTTGGGTTTGATCGAGGCGCTAACGATGACATATAGGATGTAAGCCACACCGATCAGCATCAGGGTGCCGATCGCTAAAGACATCAAACTACGCTTGCTCGCCCCTGAAGGTTTGCCATTGCCGTCCTCTGTCGGCGGATTTTGGATAGTGCTCATATGACTGACATCCCTTCGGCAGTGCCCAACTCTGCTGACACCCCCTCCGACCAGAAGGCGAAAACCGGCCAGACCATGTGGGGCGGGCGGTTCTCTGCCAAACCGGCGGAACTGATGCAGGCGATCAATGTCTCGATCGGCTTCGACAAACGTCTTGCAGCCCAAGACTTGGCAGGCTCGAAGGCCCATGCTGCCATGTTGGCCGCAACCGGGGTGATTTCAAGCGCTGACGAGGCCGCAATTCAAGACGGCTTGTCGCAGATCGAAGCGGAAATCGCGAGCGGCACCTTTCCCTTCCGTGAGGAATTTGAAGACATCCACATGAATGTGGAGGCGCGCTTACGCGAATTGATCGGTCCAGCAGCGGGCCGCCTGCACACGGCCCGCTCGCGCAATGATCAGGTCGCCCTCGATTTTCGGCTCTGGGTGCGGGACACCTGTGATCGCACCGCCGCCCAGATCATGGCCCTGCAGCGCGCCCTAGTGGCCAAGGCCGAGCCCCATGCCGACACGCTGATGCCCGGCTTTACCCATCTGCAACCGGCCCAGCCGACGACCTTCGGCCACCATCTGATGGCCTATGTCGAGATGTTCGGCCGCGATGCCTCGCGCTTTGTCGATGCGCGCCAGCGGATGAATGAGTGCCCCTTGGGTGCCGCCGCCTTGGCCGGTTCGCCCTTCCCCATCGACCGGTTCCAGACTGCCAAAGCGCTGGGCTTTGAGCGGCCCACCGCCAATTCGCTCGACAGTGTCGCGGCCCGCGATTTCGCGCTGGAGGCCCTGTCCGCCGCCAGCATCTGCGCCGTGCACCTGTCACGTCTGGCGGAGGAAATCGTGCTGTGGGTGACGCCGCAGTTCGGCTTCATCAAGCTCAGCGATGCCTTCACGACCGGCTCGTCGATCATGCCGCAAAAGCGCAACCCCGATGCTGCCGAGCTCGTCCGCGCCAAGGTGGGCCGGATCTTGGGGGCCTTGACCGGTCTGACCGTGGTCATGAAGGGCCTGCCCATGACCTATTCCAAGGACATGCAAGAGGACAAGGAACCGGTGTTCCAAGCCTTTGACAGTCTCGATCTCGCCCTCGCGGCCATGACCGGCATGGTCGCTGATATGGAGCCGGTCAAGGATCGGATGGCAGCGGCTGCGGGCTCTGGCTATTCCACGGCCACGGACCTGGCCGACT
>JBEGOG010000233.1:0-4037 GCA_041182125.1 Pseudomonadota bacterium | reverse complement strand
CCGCCTCGAGCACCCCGCGCGCCAGCTCTTGCAGACTGATGCGCCCATCGGCAGCGGCGCGGGTCAGGCTGCGGGACAGGCTGCTCCCAGCGCGGGAAAAGGCCTCGTCAATGGCGTTGGCCGCGCTCTGGGCCGGGGCCTTGAGGGAGTCCAGCGCCGCCGCGGCCTCTGCGGTTTGAGACATTAGGCCGCCAAGGCCATTGGCGCCGGGAAAGGCTGAAGGTGTGCTCATGGTCATTGATCCGGATAGAGGGCGAGGAGGGCCTCAAGTTCAGGGCGACTCAAAGGGGCGTCCTGCGGCGGCGCGGCGGTCAGGGCCCGCCATTCAGCCAGGGACAGCCGCCAAAACTCATCGGGCGAGAGGCCAAGGCGAAGAACGGCGAGACGCAAAAGATCCGGCCAAGGGCTCACCCCTCGCCCGCCGCCATAAAGGCGATGGGCAGGGTGGCCAGGTCTGCCGCCGCCTGATCGTCGCCCCCTCCCCGCAACCGGGCCGCGAGGACCAGCAGCAAATCCTTGGCTGACAGGGAGCGCAGACGCTCGGACAGGGCCTCCCAGCCCTCCAGACCAAAGGCGGTTTCCAACTCGGCCAAAGCCCCAAGCGTTAGGCAGAGCCGCCGGGGGATGCCGCCGACCGGCTGGATCACCTGACCTCGCGCCCGGTTCGCAAAAATCGCGCTCATCTCTAAGACGCCGTAAAGCTGACGGGACCGGCCGAGGCCAGCGACAGGGCAAAGGTCACCTCGCCCTCATGGTCTCCGGCATAGTCAAGACTGGCGATCAGGAACGGCCCCTTGAGGGTGCCAAAATCAGGGATGATGAGCTGCCAATTGCGCGCGTCCTGCGCAAAGAATGCGTCGCGCACGAGGGCATCGGCGGTGCTGTCGCGAAAGACGCCAGACCCGCTGACGGCCACAGACCGAACGCCTGCGCCTGCGAGCAATTCGCGCCAGCGTCCGGCGCTGTCAGAATCGGTGGCATCCACCGACTTGGCATTGAGCGACAGGGTCCGCGCCCGAAGGCCCGCGACGGAGGTGAAGCTCTCCGAAGGGGCTCCATCGCCGATCTTGAGCAATATATCCTTGCCTTTTTGCGCCGCCATGGGGGCTCCTTTAGGATGTGGGATTGAGAGGTTCGGTAACGGCCCGCAGGCGCAGGACGCCAAAGGTCGAGCGCCAATCGGCCGCCTTAAAGAGGTCGGCATAGGTGACGCGCAGATTGATCAGGCGATGACCGTCGAGACTGAGGCTCGCACCGTGCAGGCTGAGCCGCATCAGCGCCATTACCGCCTTGGCCTCTTCTGAGCCGCCAAAGACCGACACGATGGTCAGGCTCAGCACATGCTCCAGACCTTCACCGTCAAGGCCGCCCCAGGGCCGGGTCTCACTGCGACCTAGGCTGACATAGGGATAGACCGCATCGGCGGGGGGCTCGTCATAGACCCTTGGCGGGTTGCCGAGCAGGGCCGTTAGGTCGCCATTGGCTCTCAGCTTGGTGAGCAGCGCCAGTTGCAGGGCCCGTTCGGGATCAAGGCTCATGTCGCATCACTTTCAAGATCAAGGACCATCAGGCCGGGCTTGGGCTGACCGCGATCGACAGCGGTGATCCGCCAGTGGCGCGGGCCAATCGACAGGCGCTGACCGACCGCGACGACGGCCATGTCCCGCGCCTGCGCCCTCACCTGCTCGCGCCGCTGCGGCGGCTGATTGGGGTTGGTGACCAGGTTGGAACTGATCGGCGACAGGCTGACCCAAAGGCTGGTGAGGGAGGTCCAACTTCGCGCCTGACCGCCGAAAGCGGTTTGGGTCTCTGCGACCGCAAAGAGGGTCGCAAGGACGCGGCGAGCGGCGGTCACAGCCGCACCCGCCGATAGGGCGCAAGCCAAGGCTCGACGAGGGCGAGGGGCAGGTCTGCTGCCTCACGATGTTCAAAACTATGGGCCACCAAGGCCAGAACCGCTTGGCGCAGAGGTTCAGGCACGGTCTCGGACCTATCACCAAAGCCGCAGCGATAGGTGATCTCGAGCCCCCCGACAGGCTGAGCAGACGACGGCAGGCCTGCGCCAACGGGGAAGATCAGTCCCGGGCGACTATCGACGCGTGGACGGTAGCGGGATGGGTCGAGCGTGTCATAATCGCCCGCTTCATTGGCAATCCGAACCGAAACGACGCTGACAATTGGGCCGCGTTGCAGGCGGATATAGCCATTGGGGGTGAGGCTATCGCTCCAAAGATCAAGGGTTTCGCGATAGGTGGTGCTGATCAGGCTCAAGCCCAGCGCCGCCTCGATCCGCTGGCGCGCGGCCCGGATCAGCCGCTGGATCAGGTCATCTTCGGCATCGTCCGTCACGCGAAGGACCGCCTTGGCCTCATCCAGCGTTACAGGCTCGGCCGCAGGGGGCACGAGGACTTGAAGGGTCATGGGAAGGGTCCCTGAAAAAGGATCAAAGAGGCCTTCGCACCCGACCGAAGCCGGATGCGAAGACAGTGGGGGGAGGCAAGGATGTCGCTGAGGCCGAACTTTAAGAGCTTGATGGCGTCAAAGTTCTGCACCCCACCGCCAACGCGCTTGGTGGTGTAGAACAGGACATTGGGCTTGGAGCTATAGGGGTCGCGCAGGACCCGAATGCCCGCCCGATCCACGATCAGATAGCCGCGCTGAAAGTCCCCAAAGGCGACGGAATAGCTGTTTGCAGCAATATCCGGCATGGTCTCAATCTCGGCGACCGGATAGCCCAATAGGGTCGCCGACGCCCCCGGCTGCAGCGCCGCATTCCAGATATAGTTGCCGGTCGTGTCCTTAAACTTGCGGACGACAGAAACCGTCTTGCGGTTCATCATGAACCGGCCATTGGGTCGAAACTGGACCCGGGGCGCATAGACCAGATCGATCAGCTTGTCGGCGGGGTTACTGGTCGGAAAGCTCGCACTCACGCCCGTGGCCAGATAGCCAAGACTGTTCCAAGCGAGCGTGGAACTCTCTGCGGTGATTGTGTGGCTCAGCAGTCCCTTGGGCTGGTTGCTACCCGTGCCACTGATGAAGGCTGTGGTTTCTTGGGCGGCAAAGGCATCTTCCACCTCGGCCGCCAACCATTCGTCCATATTGACCATAGCATCATCGAGCAGGGCCTGGGTTGCGGCGGGCGAGGCATAGAGATCGCTGACCGGAAAATCGATGATGCCCAGCGCCGGGGCCTCCGTCTCAAGGCGCGTTCCCGTCTCGCCCACCCATTTGGCAACAACACCAGCGGTCGAGACGGGTTTGCGATAGACCGATCCGCCAATGGTTTGGACCTGACAGATATCACGCATAGGGCTGGCCATGGCCAAGCGCCGCAAGATCTGCTGTTCCAACTCTGGCGGGGCCAGATAGCCGCCCGCCGTCTCGCTTGCCTCCGACAGGCCCTTGGCCTCGATCAAGGACGCCGCCACCGCGCCGGACTTCACATAGCCATCCCATGCGGCCTTACGCTCGTCAGGTTCAGCCAATCGGGGACTATCACCCAGGGACGGACGACGCAGGGCCGCAGAGGCGCGATCAAACCGGCCCTGTGCGGCGGTCAGGCTGGCGTCAATCCGCGCAAGCTGTTCCTCCAAAAGCACATCGGCGCGCTTGGTCTCGATGGCGTTGAGCCGCTGGTCGTTGCTGGCCTTGTAGGCTTCAAAGGTCGCCAGCACCTCATGCAGGGCGGCGCGGGTTTCAGGTGAATGGGCCACCTGCTTGTTCTCTTGGGTCATGGTCACTCCAGGGTTTGAGAAGGCGAAGACAGAGGGCCTAGGCCGCCTGCGGTTGAAGGGTTTGGAACTGGCGGATCCGGGCGTGGGGCAGCATGGGGAAGGTCACGATCGACACCTCCCAAAGCTCGACCTCGGTCAGGACTCTTAGCCGCCCGCTATCGTCCGAACGGGCCTTTAGGGTGCGAAATCCGATGGATAGGCCGTCCAGCGCACCAGCGCGGACCAGGGCCGCGCAAAGCCGCGCCTCTGGCGTCAGACCTAAGATCCGCCCCCGGACGAACAGGCCGCGTTCGTCCTCTG